>CAMYMY010000227.1 GCA_947259625.1 uncultured Kiloniellales bacterium
CATAAACTGTTGACATTGCTTCGATTTGGCGTCAGTGGCTCTGAGGCACGGGGGGCCGACGATTCTATGCTATCCTCAAAATCGAACTTGCTTGGGAAGCGGCGGTAATGCGGTTCAAGTTCTATGCTGGCGTGTTTTGTCTGACCTCTTCCACCTTGATGCTCGAATTGGTCCAGACTCGAATTCTATCCGTCATCGCCTGGTACTATTTGGCTTTCTTCGTCATCAGCATCGCAATGTTCGGGCTGAGCGCGGGTGCCGTCTGGGTCTACCTGCGCGGCAACCGCTTCACAGAAAATACCCTGTCGGTAGACCTCGGCTATTTCCCGGCCGCATTCGCGGCCGCGACGGTACTCTCTCTCGCTGTCCAGATGACTTTGATGCCGGTCATGATTCGAACCGTGACCTCCGTGGTCATTTGGGCCGAATTGGCCGTGATCATGGCCATCCCGTTCTTCTTCTCCGGCGTCGCGGTGAGTTTGGCGCTCACACGCAGCCCCTATCCCATTGGACGGGTCTACGGCGTGGACCTGATCGGGGCAGCCGTAGGTTGTTTGGGCATTCTGCTGCTTCTGAACGTTACCGACGGCCCCTCGGCGATGCTCTGGGTAGCCGCCACTGCCGCGGTTGCCGCCCTGTTCTTCGTTCGATCGGGCGTGGGAGAACGCTGGTCGTCCCCGCCTCCCGGGCAAATGATCCTCGGCAGGCCCGCGGTTCTGGCCTCCGTGCTTGCCGTTCTCGCGGTCGCCAACGGTCTTACCAGTTACGGCCTGCGCCCGATTGCGGTCAAGGGGAAGATCGAAAACCCGAGTCGGGACATTCTATTCGAGGAATGGAATTCCTTTTCCCGGGTCGCCGTCTTCAAGAACCGGAGCAAACGGCCACACATGTGGGGCGCGTCTCCCAAGACCCCATTCAAAGACTGGCCGGTCGATCAGGTCCGACTCAACATCGACGGAGCGGCAGCGACCACGCTCTACCGGGTCGGCGGCGACCTGAGCAAGCTTGGCTTTCTCAAATACGACGTCACCAACTTGGCCTACTACCTACCGGATCTTAAGCGCGCCGCAATTATCGGCGTCGGTGGCGGACGAGACGTCTTGGCCGCCTGGACCTTCGGGTTGCGGGAGGTCACGGGCGTGGAGATCAATCCGATCTTCATCAAGATTCTGACCGAAGAGCTGCCTTACGCGAACTTCACCAAGATTCACCGCCTGAAGGGTGTGGACCTCGTGGTCGACGAGGCGCGGAGCTGGTTCGCCCGCAGCGAGCAGTCGTTCGACCTCATTCAGATGAGCCTCGTCGATACCTGGGCGGCGACCGGCGCGGGCGCCTTCACGTTGAGCGAGAACGGGCTCTATACGACCCAGGCGTGGCATATCTTCCTCGAACGGCTGACGCCGAACGGCAGCTTCACGGTCAGCCGCTGGTACAACCCGGGGGACATCAACGAAACCGGAAGAATGGTCAGTCTCGCGGTCGCCGCGCTCATGGATCTGGGCGTAACCCAACCCTCACGCCACATCTTTCTTGCGTCCGCGCGACGAGTCGCAACGCTCATCGTTTCCCGCTCGCCCTTCTCGCAGGAAAGTGTCGACGCGCTCGAATCGGCCTCAACCGAACTAGGTTTCCGCCTGCTATTGTCGCCAGGCTCGGCGCCCGCTTCGGAGGTGCTGCGCAATATCGCAGGCGCGGACAGCCGCGCAGCGCTCGAGTTCTATACCGCCGGCCTGAAGCTCGATTTGACGCCTCCTACGGACGACAGGCCGTTCTTCTTCAACCAGTTGCCGCTTTATGACCCGGTGCAGGTCTACAAGATCGCGCGGACCCTGGGCTCCGGCATCGGCGGCGTCATAAAGGGCAATCTTCTCGCCACGGCTACGCTGTTCGTGCTGCTGTTCGTGTCCCTTCTGCTGGTCGTCGCGACCATCGTCGTTCCGCTTTCTTCCGCGATCCGAGACGTCGGCCGCAAGCTGGCAGTCGGCGGCACAGCCTACTTCTTCCTGATCGGCGTCGGCTTCATGATGATCGAGATCGGCCTGCTACAGCGCATGAGCGTGTTTCTCGGCCACCCGATCTATTCTCTCAGCGTGGTGTTGTTCACCGTCATCCTGAGCACCGGCGTGGGCAGCCTGATCTCCGACCGATTGCCGGTCGACAGGCTGCGCATCTTCGTGCTCTGGGCCGTCGCCACGAGCGGGTATGTTCTCGCCATGACATTCTGGCTGCCGGGGGTTCTGCTGGCTTTCGACAGCGAGAGCCTGTTCGTGCGGGCGGCGCTTTGCGTGATCACGATGGCGCCCGCAGGTCTGCTGCTGGGGGTCGGCTTCCCTACCGGGATGCGGCTGATTTCGGCGGTCGACCGCAAACCCACGCCTTGGTTCTGGGGCATCAACGGGGGAGCGGGGGTGCTCGCTTCGATCATCGCTGTGGCCACGAGCCTTGCTGTCGGGATCAACGTTACGCTTTGGATTGGCGCGCTTTGCTACCTGCTTCTCGTGCCGACGGCGGCGACTATCGGCTTTCGGCCCATTGCCAAGTAAGCCGTCCTTGTTGGCGCTTGCATGGTTGTGCATCGAATACGCAAAGGGTTAGGCCGGGTCGACCACATCATGAGACAAGGCTGCTGAATGCGCCCGTCATCAAGGCCGGTCATCCAGATAGCCGTACCATTGGAAGATCATGCGCTGTTCGAAGCGCCGGAAGGCGCCGAAGGGGATGCGCGGCAGCGGCCTGTCGAGCAGCGGGATGACCTCGGCCTCGCCACCGATCCTTTCGGCCAAGCGACGGCCGGCGTGCAGCCCGGCGGCGACGCCGCTGCCGCAATAGCCGAGCGCGTAGTGCACCGAGGAGTCGCCCTCGGCGTGATGGACATGGGGCATGAAGTCCCGTGTGACCGCCACCCAGCCGCCCCAGAAGTAGTCGGCCGTGATGTTCTTTAGCGGCGGGAACTTGCGCTTCAGGTTGGCGAGCAGCACGTCGCGATGCGCCGCAAGGACGGCGGGATCGGCGGTGATCGGCCCACGGTTGCCGAGCAGCATGCGGTCGTCGGGCAGCCGCCGGTAGTAGTTCAGCATGCGCCGCGTGTCATACATCACGTCGGTGGTGACGAGGTTGCAGGCCGCCTTCTCCTCGGCGGTCATGGGGCGGGTCACGACGATGTTCGAGAGCACCGGCAGGAGGCGGCTGCGCAGCACCGGATGCAGGTGCTCGGGCCCGTAGCCGTTGGTCGCCAGCACCACGGTCCCGGCCCGAACCTCGCCGCCGGGCGTCTTCAGGACGTGACGGGCACCGTCTTTCCGCCAGGCGGTGACCGGGCTGCCGCCGTGCACGACGGCGCCGGCGGCGCGCGCCATTTCGAGCAGGCCCTGGACCAGCTTCAAGGGATGCAGCGCGAAGGAGTCCGGCAGGCGCAGGGCGGCAAATGCCTCCTCGCCCTTGAAATGGCGGGCCTCGAGGCCTCCGCCGTCGAGCAGTTCGGCCGGGTAGCCGAAGGTCTCGACCAACACCCGGTGGTCCCGCTCCAACGCCGCCACGGCGCTCGCTCGATGGGCGATCTTCAGGCTGCCGTCGGGCTGGACGTCGCACGCGATCCCGCCGTCGCGGATCAGCGCGCGCACGGTCTCCAGCGCCTCCAGGGACTCGGCGAAGAGCGCGCGCGCCCTGGCCTCGCCCCACTTCTCGATCCAGTCCGTGTATTTCAGGCGGCCGAGGGCGGGCCGGGCGAAGCTGCCATTGCGCCCGCTGCAGCCCCAGCCGCAGCGATTGGCTTCGAGGACCACGGGCCGGGCCCCGAAGGTCCGCGCCAGATGATAGGCGCAACTCAGGCCCGTGTAGCCGCCGCCAATGATCGCAATATCCGAGTCCTGGTCGCCAGCCACCGGACCGTCGTCGCCGGGCTCCGCCCCGGCCGTAGCGGTCCAATAGCTCTCCTCGTGCGCCAGTCCCCGGCCTGGATGGTGCGCCTTCAAGGGGTCGTAGATCACGGGCAGACCCTCCCTCCCCTCGCCGGACAGGTTACAAAATCTTGACGGGAATACTACGGAATTGTTCTTGATTTGATGGGTCTTTTACCGGATTCTTTCATGGGGGCTACAGACTGCCGTGTATGAGGGAGGCTTAGGTGTTCTCTACTGACAGATCCGTGGCCCCGGGTGGACTCGTCGTCCATGCACCCTGGGATAAGCGATTGGCGCGCGCGCTGGTGCGGCCCCTGGCGGGGACGCCGGTCACGCCCAACCACATCACCGGCTTGTGCCTGGTCACCGGCCTGACGGGCGCCTTGTTGATCGCCAAGGGCGGAACGGCAATGCACTGGGGCGCGCTGCTGTTCATGGTTTCGGCCCTGCTCGATCACGCCGACGGCGAGCTGGCCCGCATGACCGGCCAGACCTCCCGCTTCGGCCAGATCTTCGACGTCCTGACGGGCGGCATCGTCCACGTGGCGCTATTCTGCGGCATCGGCTACGGGCTGAGGGACAGCCTTTTGGACTCCTGGGCGCTGCCCATGGGCATCGTCGCGGGTCTCGCGGTCGCGGTGATCTTCGTCCTGGTATTCGAGCTGGAGCGCCGGGTCGACAGAGAGGCGATCAGCCAGCGGAGCGTCGCCGGCTTCGAGATCGAGGATATCATGTACTTGGTCGGCCCGATCGTCTGGTTGGGTGGGCTGGTGCCCTTCCTCGCCCTGGCCAGCATCGGCGCCCCGGTGTTCCTGACTTATCAAATCCGGGAGTTCCGCCGGCGCTGCCCCTGAAGCAAGGCGCGCGCCGGGAGAACCCTGCCCCGTCTTGTGCTAGCCTTGTCCCGAGTCCTCCCCGTTTTCAGGCGAGAGGCCCCGGAATGCCCAAGCGCGAGACGTCCCTGACCTATGCCGAGCACCTCCAGCTCGAGCGCCTTCTGTCCTGCCAAGTCCGGCAGAGCGAAAAGCACGGCCGGCCGGCGCACGACGAGATGCTGTTCATCGTCGTGCATCAGGCCTACGAGCTCTGGTTCAAGCAGATCCTGTTCGAGCTCGAGCGGGTGCAGGCGACTTTTTCGGGCCCGGAGGTCGACGACCGCAGCCTCGGCCAAGTGGTGCAGGGCCTCGGCCGCGTCGTGGAGATCCAGAAGCTGCTGCTTCAGCAGCTCGACGTGCTGGAGACCATGACGCCGCTCGATTTCCTCGATTTTCGCGACCTTTTGTTCCCGGCTTCGGGTTTCCAGAGCGTGCAGTTCCGCCTGCTGGAGACCTGTCTCGGCCTGCGCCGGGCGGACCGCCTAAGCCTGGACGAACGCCCCTACGACGCCCGCCTGCCCGAAGCGGACCGGCAGCGCCTGCGCGACGCCGAGGGACGGCCCTCGCTCTCCGACCAGATCGAGGGCTGGCTCGAGCGCACGCCCTTCGTCTCGGTGGCCGGTTACGATTTCCGGGAGGTCTATCGCCAGGCGGTGACGGACATGCTCGAGAGCGAGGCCGCCGTGATCCGCGCCAACCCGGCGCTCGGCGAAAGCGAGAAGGGCGCCGAGATCGATGCTTTGACCGCCGCCCGCGCCCGCTTCGAATCGATCTTCGACGAAGAGCGGCACCGCGCCCTGCGGGCGCAAGGGGAGTGGCATCTGTCGTGGCAAGCGCTGCAGGCCGCGCTGTTCATCAACCTCTACCGGGACGAGCCGGCCCTTCAGCTGCCCTTCGCCCTGCTCAGCCGGCTGATGGACATCGACGAAACGATGACCAGCTGGCGCTATCGCCACGCGCTCCTAGTCCAGCGCATGATCGGCCGCAAGGTTGGCACCGGCGGCTCCTCGGGCCACGACTACCTGCGCCGCACGGCCGAGCAGCACCGGGTCTTCGCCGACCTCTTCGCGCTCTCCACCTTCTTCATCCCGCGCTCCCAGCTGCCGGCGCTGCCCGACGAGCTTCGCCAGGCGATGGGCTATCGCTACAGCCGGCAAGGCGCGTGACCCTCAAGGCGCATTTCAGCCGCTTCCTGGCGGCGGACCCGGAGCGGCTGCACTTCGCCGCGCACAGCCATCACCTCTGGCCCGACGTCACCTTCCAGGCGCAGCAGCAGTGCTGGCAGGACGCCGCGCGGCTGGCCGACGGCAAGTGGCAGACGGTCTTCGGCAAGGTCTATCCGGCCGCACAGGGCCACGTCGCCCGCGTGCTCGGCCTGTCGCGGCCCGAAACCATCGCCTTCGGGCCCAACACCCAC
>CAMYMY010000228.1 GCA_947259625.1 uncultured Kiloniellales bacterium
ACCGTGGGCCTCGACCACAACTTCCAGGTCGTGGGCAACAAGCTCTTTATCGCCTCCTACACCTCGGGCACCCGGGTTCTGCAGATCGGCCGGGACGGCTTTGACGACGTCGTACTCGAGGAGGTCGGCACCATGGACACCGAGCCGCGCCTGCCGGGCAAGATCCTCAACATCAAGCAGGAGGAGAAGTTCGGTAACGCCTTCCTCGGCCAGTGGGGCATGTTCGTGTTCGAGGACAGCGGCACGATCATCGCCTCCGACCTCAACAACGGCCTCATCGTGATGCGCGAGAGCGACGTGCCCTGCAAGGGGATCAAGTGCAGTCGATGACGAGATCGGGCTTTACGGAACGCTTCGATGAGCGCGTTTCTCAGACCCTGTCCTGAGCCGAACGCGTTTCGACTCCGCAGCCGCGGCGACCTTTGACGCGTCCCCGCGGCTGCGGCCTTTTATCCCATCTTGCGTGGCTTCGCGCAGCGGACAGGCCGGCCTTCTGCTATAAGGGACCTCCCACCATCGGCCGAGTAGGGATCTTGCGTGGCTTCGCGCAGCCCACAGGCCGGCCTACTGCAATAAGCGACCTCCCACCATCGGCCGAGCAGGGACGGGAGGGTCCAATGACCGCCAGGATCATCACGCCGCGCCAGCTCTTGATCGGCGGTGGCGCCGTACGCCGGCTTGCCGACGTCCTTGCGGGCCTTGGCCTCGGCCGGCCGCTGGTCGTGACCGATCCTTACCTGATCGAGATCGGCAAGCTGGAGATTCTGGCCGGCATCCTGGACGGCGCCGGCATTCCCTGGGACGCCTTCTCGGAGATTCGCGAGGAGCCAACGACCGACATCGTCGCCGCGGCGCTGGCCAAGCTCGAGGCCGGCGACTACGACTGCCTGGTCGGCTTCGGCGGCGGCAGCCCGATCGACACCGCCAAGGCGGTCTCGATCCTGGCCCGGGGCGGCGGAAAGATGCGCGACTACAAGGTGCCGCGGCAAAACGACGCGCTCGGCCTGCCGGTGATCGCGGTGCCGACCACGGCGGGCACCGGGGCGGAGGTCACGCGCTTCGCCGTCATCACCGACACCGAGACCGACGAGAAGATGGTGATCACGGGCGAGGCCTGCGTCCCGCTGGCCGCCCTGGTCGACTTCGAGCTGACCTTCACGGTCTCGGCCCGCACCACGGCGGACACCGGCCTCGACAGCCTGACCCACGCGATCGAGGCCTATGTCAGCCGCAAACGGCACCCCTACTGCGACAACGCCGCGCTGGCCGCCATGGCGCGCCTCTCGCGGCACATCCGCACCGCCACCGCTGAGCCCGAGCACGCCGAGGCGCGCGAGCAGATGATGCTGGGCGCAAACCAGGCCGGCACGGCGTTCTCCAACGCCAGCGTTGCCCTGGTGCACGGCATGAGTCGGCCGATCGGCGCGTTTTTCCACGTCGCCCACGGCCTGTCCAACGCCATGCTCCTGCCGGCTGTGACTCGCTTCTCGGCCCCGTCCGCCCTGCCGCGCTACGCCGACTGTGCGCGGGCCATGGGCCTCTGCGATGCGGGCGTCGGCGACCAGGCCGCGGTCGCCCAGCTGCTCGAGGAGCTGCAAAGCCTCAACCGCGACCTCGAGGTGCCGAGCCCCAAGGCCTACGGCATCGACGAGGCGCGCTACATGGAGGTCGCGCCCACCATGGCCGAGCAGGCGCTGGCCAGCGGCTCGCCCAACAACAACCCGCGGGTCCCCGACGCCGGGGAGATCGTCGCGCTCTACAAGCAGGTCTATGCCTGAGCGGGAAAGCGTCTGGTTTGGGTGTGGGAAAACGAATACCCTTGGCGACCAGAAAACCCTTCCCTAATACATAGCGTAATTCCGGCGGTCACTCTCCTGGCGCCGACGCGATCTTTGAAAGGGGCCAAGAAATGACTGAGCCGCTGGACCGGGACGATGTAGTCGGACTCTTGAAGAGATTGGGCGGCGACCGGGACGAGGACGTGCTGGAGGCCGCGCGCCAGGTGCATGTCCTGATCACCGCCGCCGGTATGACCTGGGAGGAATTGCTGGTACCGGACGAAGCCGCCGGCGACGGCGATGACGGCGATGACAGCGACGCCGCCGAAGACCATGACCTCGAGGATGAGGACGCCGCCGCCGAAGACCATGACCTGGCGGATGAGGACGCCGAACCACCCGTCGATAAGTCCAAGAAGAATGCCGAATCGCTCGTGCTCATCGACAAGCTGCTCGCCAAGTCCGGTATTTCGGAAGACTTCCGCGAGGAGTTGACGGACTACAAGGCCGACATCGCCGAGGGCGAGTTCGGGGATGCGGATCACCGATACCTTCGCGCCCTTTACAAGCGGCTTTCGAAGCAGGGCTGACGTTTCGTTCGGCTCTGACCGGAGCGTCCGCTGGCGCCGGCCTTCATGGTTCCCTAAGATTCGCCCCGCAACATGGCGCCCGCCGGACGGCACCGGCTAGGGGAACGTTTGCATGTGGGACAGAGCCTTTGTGAACCGGCTGCGCAAGGAGCTGCCGGTCTGGGTCGAGCAGGGCTGGGTCGCGGCCGACCGCCAGGCGGCGATCCTCGATCACGCCGCCGCGCGGGCCGAGCGGCAGACCCGACTGGTGCCGGTCGCGCTCGCCGTGATGGGCGTGCTCGTTTTCGGCGCCGGCGTCATCACGTTCTTCGCCGCCAACTGGGACGCGATGGCCAAGCCGCTCAAGCTCGCGCTGCTGTTCGGCGGCATGTGGGGCGCCTACGCCGTGGCGGCCCGGGGCCTCGCCCACCAGGCGCTCGGCGCGCGCGTCCTGGGCCAGGCGCTGACGCTCTTGGGCGTGATCCTGTTCGGCGCCAACATCATGCTGATCGCGCAGATCTACCACATCGACAGCCACTACCCGAACGGCGTCTTGCTCTGGGCCCTCGGCGCGCTTGCGGTCGCGTACGCCTTGCCCGTGCAGGTCGTCGCGGTCGCGGGTCTGGCGCTCGCGATGCTTTGGAGCGGCATGGAGATCGGCGATTTCGAGCGCCTGCTGCACTGGCCCTTCCTGGTCGTGTGGGCGCTCTTCCTGGTGCCGATCCTGGGGCGCTCCTGGCGCATCGGGGCGGCGGCGGCGATGCTCGCGCTGTCGGTCTGGTGTCTGATGACCTTCATACTGTGGTCCTACGACCGGGAGGGCGAGCAGATCTTCCTGCTCCAGGTCTATCTGCTTGCGGCCATGGCGTTCCTTGTTCTCGGCGCCGCCCTGGAGTCCCGGCCTGCCGTGGCCGCCTTGTCCGTCGTCGTGCGGCGCTTCGCGCTCGTCGGCGTGCTGCTCTCGGCCCACGGTCTGGTCTACGACGACCTCTACGGCCTGCGGCGCTTGCAGGACCCGGAGCTTAGCTGGGGCACCGAGCGCCTGGCATCGGCTCCGTACCCTTGGATCGTCGCCACGGTGATCGCCCTGGCGCTGGCCGTCGGTCTGGCGGCCTGGCAGGTCCGGCGGCACGGCGGCGGGCGCGTGGACGGCTTCGAAAGAATCGGGCTGGCCCTACTCGCCGCGCTCGGTGTCCTTATGCTCGTCAACCTCTTCCTGCCGGCCGGCTACGGCGCCGTGGCCGCGCTTTACGTTGCCGTCAACCTGATCGTCTTTGCCGGGCTCGTCTGGTTGATCGTCGCCGGCTACCGGGCCGGCGACCGCTTCCAAGTCAATGCCGCCTTCGCGTTCTTCGCGTTCGGTATGCTGGCGCTCTACTTCAACCACTTCTGGACACTGATGGACCGCTCGCTCTTCTTCATGGGGGGCGGCGCCCTGCTGTTCGCCGGCGGCTATCTGCTCGAGCGCCAGCGCCGGCGCCTGATCGGCCGGCTCAGCGCGGCCGGCGAGGAAGGAGGCGCGCCATGAGGATCCCACTCCGCCTCGTCGTCGTTGTGGCGCTACAGACGCTCGCGCTCGTCGGAATGATCGCGATGAAGCAGTGGACGCTCCAGACCGGCACGCCGGTGCTGCTGAAGACCGAGCCGATCGACCCGCGCTCGCTGTTCCGCGGCGACTATGTGATCCTGAACTACGCCATCAACGACCTGGCCCAAGGGACGCTCGCCGGGGACGACGGCTTCGAACGGCACGACCCGATCCATGTACTGCTGCGCGAGGGTACGCCCTACTGGCAACCCGTCTCGCTGCACCGGGAACGGCCGGAAGTGCCGCCCGGCCACGTCGCGATCAAGGGCGAGGTGCTCTATTCGGGCAGCATGATGGTCGACGGCGCCCGCTCGGCGACGGTGCGTTACGGCATCGAGAACTACTTCGTCCCGGAGGGCGAGGGGCGCGCGCTGGAACAGCCCGCAGATGACGAAGAGATTTCCATCCTGGTCGCCGTCGACCGCCACGGCAACGCCGGCATCAAGGCGGTGCTGGTGAACGGCGAGGTCCGCTACGAGGAGCGGTTGTTCTGAGCTTCCCGCCGGACGCCTGGCCCCGCCGTCCCTTACAAGGTGACTCGCCCGGGGCCGGCGATCGTCGGATCGCTTACGTCCCAGGCAACCGACTCCAGAGCGTAGGGCGCCGCAAGCAAGGCGTCCTCCATGCGCCGCGCATTGCTGTGGTAGACGGTTATCCGGTCGCGCCCCGGGCACACCGCGCCCGGGCTGGTCGATCCGTGATCCGGGTTGGGCACGGTCAAGTGCTCGGTGTACTCCCAGTCGTAGCGGTCGACGACCTTGGCCTCGAATTTCTGAAACGTCACGTCGAGTTCGTTCCCGCCCGCCTGGGACACCAACACCACGACCTCCGTGCGCAGCTGGTAGCCCAGGCCCAGGGCGTTGAACAAGTCCTTCTCTTCCTGGCCGCCGAAGACCTGCAGTGTCAGGGGCTGCTCGACCAAGGCTTCGTAATGCATGCTCAAGGGGTCGATTCGGTTCCAGTTGTAGGACCCGGGGTTATCCCAGCGGGGACGGATACCCGCCCAACGGCTTCCGCCGCCCAGCCGCGCCTGTTCCTGGGTGAGATAGACCTTGCGGTGATAGAGCAGTTCGTCCAGGAGACGGGAATCGGTCTTCAGATAGTCCGGCGCATCGAAGACGAAGATCGGCTGGGCGGTACTCCCGCTTCCCGGGCCCGACCGCGGCGACAGGTACCGGCGGAGAAACCGCGAGGCGAGCGGCTCGCCGCCCCCCGCGACCGGCCGCGTCGAGACGGCCTGCGCGAGACGCCCATACCACTCCCAGACCTGCCGGACCGGCATCGTGCCCAGTATGTCCGCGGCGGCGCAGTCGGCCACGCTCTGCGAAGGAGGGGCCGCGCCGGTGGGTCCGCGCTGCGTTACTCCGGAAACGCGCCCCTGTGCGAATCCGGCGGCTCCGCCCCGGCTGATGGCCATCCCGGGAGCGAGAAGGTCCGGCGAGTCGTTCGACATGTGGTCTACACCTCCCGTTGCCCGACGCGGTTCCGCCAGGATATCATGGCTTCGCCAGACTTGGCCGCCGATTCTTGCGGGCGAAAGGATCTGTCATGAACTCGGTACGACCGGACCCCAAGCACGGACCTCGAGGATGGCTCGCGGCGCTCGCCCTTGCACCACTGTTCTTCACCTTCGCTTGGCTGGCGGGGGACCTGGCCGGGATGCTTCCCGACGCCCTGCGGGAGATCGTCGTCCGGCTGCCCGTTCCCTTTGCGACGCTCGTCGCCTCGGCCGCGCTGCTTGGTGCCTCCTTGCGCGGAAGCGATCGTGCGCGGACGCTCCGCAGGGCCGCCCTTCTGGTGCCGTGCTTTCTGGCGCCCACCGCCTTGCTGCATCCCTGGTCCCTGGCGCCCTCGAATCTGCCGGGGGGCGTCGGCTGGGGCGGGGTCACGCTGTTCTCCACCTGGCTGACCAAGTACCCCAACTTCGGCCCCGTCAACATCGAGGTCCTGGCCGGGCTCGGCGCCGTGCTCGTCCTGGGAGTGCTGCCCGTCGTCTTCGCGGGTCTCGTGCTGCGGCGCGCCGGGCGGCTCGTACCCGTTCTGACCATGTTCGTCACGGGGATCGCCTATGCTCCGGTTCTCATCCGGCTGGATTTGGCCCTGGTCGGCGCCGCCTGGTTCGGTTCCGAGGACCTGTGGCTGCTCTTCCTGATGTACGGTCCCGTGACCCATTTTCTCGCCGTGGTCTCCATGCTCGCCCTGGCGCTTTCCTTCCGTCGGGAGTGACCTCCGCGAGGCCGGCAAGGTCGTCTGCATCCCCACATACCGCGCCTGCAGGTCCTGGTCGGCGGCGAGCGCCGCGGACGTGCGCTCCACATCACGCGGCCCGTCTCGATGCTCGCGCGCCGGTTGGCCGTTGTCTGTTTCGCACCGGGCCTAGAAGGACGACCGGATCGCCTCCGAGACCTCGGGCGCGCGAAGGTAGCCGTAGGACTTGTGGTAGTTCGCCTTGCCGGCGGGGCTCCTGTAGCCGTTGATCACGAGGTCGTCCCGGACCTCTACGCCGCGATTGTTGGGCGCGTAATCGCCCGACAGGTGAACATCGGCGGCAACCGGATCGCGCCGGTCGGCGAAGTTGGTCCAGCGGCGCACCACCGAGGGCGTACGCACGAGGTCGTTCTCCTGGTGGATCTTGTGCTTGACGTGCGGCAGGCCGAGCGGCGAGCCGATCGTAACGAAGTGGTCGATGACCCGCGGGGGATCCTCCCGACCCAGGGCGCATGATCCGTTTGCCGTTGTGGTCGTCCAGGGCCTTGCGCAGCAGGCCGCGAAGCTTCTCGCGGATCTCCCGTTTTTCGTAGTAGGTGGCCAAGTCGTCGAGCTTGGCGCGCAGCACCGTGTCGGCGATGCCATCGAAGCCAAAATAGCGCTTGGCCAGGTCGAGCGGAGTCGCGGCGGCGTCGGCCAAGCCGGCCACCAAATCGTCCCACCAGCCATCCTTGTAGGTCTTGAGCGGGCCCTCGGCCTTTCGGTAGGGCTCCTTGTTCTCATCGTCGGGAATCGGCGCCCCATACATCACGTTGGCCCAATAGACGCTTTCGAAACTGAGTAATTTGGAGGTGCGGCCCTGATTGCGTTCGAGGCCCTCGAGGATCGAGTCCTTCCACCAGCGCTCGAGCGTCTCCGCTTCGGGCTTGTTGGCAAGACCGTGGATACCGATGATTACTTGTGATTCAGCCATACTAGCCTCCCAAGAATGGCACCTGCCCAGCCGGGCGCGGACGCAACGGCAGGATAAGGCGATATTGGCCGAGCGGGGCCAAACCCGATGTGCGGAATCTCACAGCCTCTCTTGCGGCGCGCCTGAACCCAAAAGGGGCGACGAAGGCCGTTTCAGACCCCCAGGTACCGCGACTGCAGGTCCCGGTCCGCGGCGAGCGCTACGGAATCGCCGCTCCACACCACGTGGCCCTTCTCGATGATGGTGTGCCGGTCGGCGATGCGGGTCAAAGCTTCCAGGTTCTTGTCGATCACCAGGATCGCCTGGCCCTCGGCCTTCAAGGCCTCGAGCACGCGCCAGATCTCGGCGCGGATCAAGGGCGCCAGGCCTTCGGTCGCCTCGTCCAGGATCAGCAGCTTCGGGTTGGTCATGAGCGCCCGGCCGATCGCCAGCATCTGCTGCTCGCCGCCCGAAAGCTGGTCGCCGTAGGCGTCCCGGCGTTCGCCCAGCGCGGGGAAAAGCCGCGTGACCGCCTCCAGGGTCCAGCGCGGCACCCGTCGCCCGTCGGGGGCCCGGGCGGTCGCCAGCAGGTTCTCGCGCACGGTCAGGTTTGGAAAGACCTGGCGGCCCTCCGGAACCAGGCCGAGACCGGCCTGGGCGACCTTGTAGGACGGCAGGCCGGCGATTTCCTTGCCCTCGAAGGCAATGCGCCCGGCACGGGGCCGCACGAGGCCCATGATCGAGCGCACCGTCGTGGTCTTGCCCATGCCGTTGCGGCCCAAGAGCGTGACGACCTCGCCCGCGTCCACCTCGAGCGCCATGCCGAACAAGATCCGGCTCTCGCCGTAGCAGGTCTCGAGACCCTCGACCGTGAGCATCATGCCGCCGCCTCCTCGCCGAGGTAGGCGCGCCGGACCTCGGAATTCGCGCGGATCTCCTCGGGGACACCGGTCGCGATCGTTTGGCCGTAGACCAGCACGGTGATCCGGTCGGCCAAGGCGAAGACCACATCCATGTCGTGCTCGATCAGCAGGATCGTCATCCGGCCCTCGGCCTTGAGCGCGGACAGCAGCGCGATCATGCGGCCTGAGTCCTCGTGGCCCATGCCGGCCGTCGGTTCGTCGAGCAGCAGCAGGCGCGGTCCGCTGGCCAGGGCCATGGCGATCTCGAGCTGCCGCTGCTCGCCGTGGGCGAGCGCCGCGGCCGGCACGTCCGCGCGTTCGGCTAGGCCGACGCGCGCCAGCGCCGCACGGGCCGGCGCGACAAGCGCGGTTTCGCGTGCCGCCGGGCGCCAGAAGCGGAAGCTGTGCCCGGCCTGGGCTTGGACCGCGAGCGCCACGTTGTCGAGCGCAGTGAAGCGCGAAAACAGGCTGGTGACCTGGAACGAGCGGGCGAGGCCGCGCCCCGCCCGCGCGTGCTCCGGCAGGCCCGTGACGTCCTCGCCGGCAAAGCGGATGCGCCCGGCGTCGGGCCGGATCTCGCCGGTGAGCTGGCCGAGCAGCGTGGTCTTGCCGGCGCCGTTCGGGCCGATCATGGCGTGCACCTCGCCCTCGCGGAGGGAGAGCGTGACGGCGTCGCAGGCGACCACGGCGCCGAAGGCCTTGCTGAGGCCTTCGATTTCGAGCAGCGGGTCAGCCATCGGTGGTCTCTCCGCGTTCGATCAGGCTCCATATGCCGCCCTTGGCGAAGAGCACGACCAGGACCAGGATCGGCCCCAGCACCAGCATCCAATGGTCCGTCCAGGCCGAGAGCACCTCTTCGAGCAGCAGGAAGGCAACTGCGCCCGCCACCGGTCCGTAGACCCGCCCCATGCCGCCCAGGATGACGATCACCAGGATCTCGCCCGAGCGCTGCCAGTCGAGGAACGACGGGCTGACGAACTCGGTCTGGTTGGCGATCAGCGCGCCGGACAGGCCGGCCACGGCGCCGGCCATGACGAAGGCGGCCAGCTTGTAGCGGAAGGTCGGAAAGCCGAGCGCCTGCATGCGCCGCTCGTTGTCGCGAATGCCGCGCAGCGCCCGCCCGAAGCGCGAGGCGACCAGGCGGCGTTTGATCCAGAGCGCCAGCAGCACGAAACCCAACACCAGGTAATAGAAGTGCACGTCGTCGGCCAGGTCCAACGGCCCGGCAGCCGAGCGGGCGAAGAGGCTGAGGCCGTCCTCGCCGCCGTAGGCCCGGAGCGAGATGAAGAGGAAGTAGAGCATCTGGGCGAAGGCCAGGGTGATCATGATGAAATAGAGGCCGCTGGTGCGCAGCGCGATCAGGCCGATGACCAACGCCAGCAGGGCCGAGACCACCATGGCCGCCGGCCAGGCGATCAAGGCGCTTTGCGTGCCGTCGATCACAATCGGCCAAGTCACGAGCGGCTCGCCCTGGGTATCGTGCTGCGCCAGAATCGCGACCACATAGGCGCCGGCGCCGAAGAAGGCGGCGTGGCCGAAGCTGACCATGCCGCCGTAGCCGAGGATCAGGTTGAGGCTGACGCCGACCAGCGCGAAGATCAGGACCCGCGTCGCCACGCCGACCGCGAAATCGGCGCCCAGGCCCTGGACAAGCGGCGGTAGGGCCAGCAACAGGACCAGCGCCCCCCAGAGGACGAGGCGGGTGACGACGGGCCTAGCCATGGGCCGGGAACAGGCCGCGTGGCCGCCAGGCGAGCACCGCGGCCATCAGGACGTAGATCGCCATTGAGGCCAGCGCCGCGCCCAGGCCATCGGCGGTGTCGGGCGCGAGGAAGGCCCGGAACAGGGTCGGCAGGAAGGCACGGCCCAGGGTGTCGACCAGGCCGACCAGCAGCGCGCCGACCAGAGAGCCGCGCACCGAGCCGATGCCGCCGATCACGACGACCACGAAGGCGACGATCAAGACCGGCTCGCCCATGCCGACCTCGACCGCGTAGATCGGCCCGGCCATGACCCCGGCCAGCGCCGCCAGCATGGCGCCGAGGCCGAATACCAGGGTGTAGAGCCGCTTGATGTCGACGCCCAGCGCGCCGACCATCTCGCGGTTGGAGGCGCCGGCGCGGATCAGCATGCCGAGCCGGGTGTGCCGGACCAGCCAGTAGAGGAAGCCCGCGACGGCGCCGCCCACGACGATGATCGCCAGGCGAAAGGCGGGGTAGGGGGCGCCCGGAACGATCTCGACCGTGTCGGAGAGCCAGTGCGGCACGTCCATGAAGAGCGCCCGCGGTCCCCAGAGGATGCGCACCAATTCGTTGAAGAACAGGATCAGGCCGAAGGTGGCCAACACCTGGTCCAGATGCTGGCGGGTGTAGAGCCGGCGGAGCGCGACCACCTCCACCGCCATGCCGACGAGCGCCGCGGCCGGCAGCGCGGCCAGGAGGCCGAGCAGGAAGGAGTCCGTGACCCGGACGACGCCGGCCGCGACGAAGGCGCCGATCATGTAGAGCGAGCCGTGCGCCAGGTTGACCAGGTTCATGATGCCGAGCACCAGGGTCAGCCCCGCGGCCAGCAGGAACAGCATGACGCCCAGCTGCAGGCCGTTCAGCACCTGCTCGAGGACCAGAAGCACGGAAAGAAGACCCCCCAAGAGATCGGCGAACGGCAAGGTGCCGCCGAACGCCCGGCGCGGCAATCGTTTTCGAAGGAAACACCCCTCGGCTGCGAGCGGGGTGATAGCCAAGCAATTCCGGGTTGCAACTGTGAGAAATGTCACAGACCATCGACGCGATCGGGAACATCATGAATAGGGTGGAGCCCTGGAGATCCGCGTTACCGACCGGATCCTTTTCGGATGCGCGGTTGAGACCCTGCGAATGTGAGGCGCATTATGTCCGGCGTGGGAACGGTCTTGGCAGATTCGGGCCTGAACTTCCGGGAATCACCGGGAGGCCCTCGGATATCCGTCCTGCCCAGGGGCGCTGAGGTCGAGATACTTGGGACAGATGGCGACTGGTACAGGGTCCGGTTCGGCGAGAGGACCGGGTTCGTCTTCTCCCGCTTTATCGATGTCGAGCTGGAACCAGGGGACGACCGCGCTGCCGCCGGTTTTCGCTTCGCGGGCAGCGATGCGCTGGCCCCCGACGGCACGGTCTTCGCAAGGAAGTTCAGGAAGGGGGTCTTCAATTTCGGCCGCACGTCGATCGCTGCCTTCGTTCAGAGCAATCAGGCCTTGTTCGCGGACCTCGCACCATCTCTCCTCAGGGTGATGGAAGCCGTTTCCGCCAACGAGGGAAAGCTCGAGGCGATCAACACCTGGGACAGCGCGTTCCTGACCTTCGGCGTTTTTCAATGGACCGCCGGCACCGGGAATTCGGCCGGAGAACTGCCGGGCCTGCTCGAGCGCGTGAAGCGAGACAGCCCGGATGCGTTCGAACACCACTTTCGCCGCCATGGGCTGGACGTTACCGGCGTTGCGGGCCGGCTGCCGCGGGGCCGGTTCATGCTCGATGGTACGACCTTGGAGACCGCCGCCCAAAAGGAGAGGCTTCGGTCGTTGGACTGGGCGTATCGGTTTTGGCGGGCGGGGCACGACGATGTGGTTCGCCGTGCGCAGATCGAGCACGCTATTGCCCGGATCGGTGATTTCTATCGCGATCCACGCAAGAAGATCGGCGATCACTTCGTCGCCGACTACGTGACCTCCGAATATGGGGTTGCGTTGCTGCTCGATCAGCACGTGAACCGGCCCGGTCATGTACCCCGAACGCTCGCACAAGCGGTGGCCAGGATCACCAACGAGCTCGGCGAAGATAGACCCGAGACTTGGGACTTCGCGGAGGAGCACCGGCTGCTGCAAGCATATCTCGAGCTGCGACACCAGACTTCCATGACCGATTCACGGAAGCGGGCCCAGGAAACCTTATCGGCTGTCGGCCAGGGATTGGCGTCGGATCAGCGTGGTTCCTTCAGGGTTTAGATCGAGAGAGTCTGGCCCGAACCGAGCAGGCCCCCGAATCGAAGGAAAAGCCGCCCGGCGAAACGAGGGACGAGAACGCAAACGCTTATGGCGGCGCGACAGGAAACTTCATCTGATTTCGCCTGCCGGAGGTACGCGAGACATTCAAGAATAAGGTCGAAAACGGGTAAGGAGGGAACGATGCCGGGGCAAAACACTACGGTCGTCACGGTTCAGGAGTACATCCCGAAGGCTCGATCCAAGGATCCCAGCGTTTCGAATCAACGGACGGCGCATGATATCCGAGAATGCTCGCAGGAGCTGCTCAGGCAGGAGCTGCAGGCACTCGGACCCTGGCGGAAGGTTACCGGGCATGACGAAGACCAGCTCATGGGCCTTGCGCTGTCGGGTGGCGGTATCCGATCCGCAACGTTTTCGCTGGGCGTGATGCAGGCGCTCTCGAAGAACGGCGTTCTCGGAAAGATGGACTACCTCTCGACAGTTTCGGGCGGAGGATATATCGGGTCGTCTCTTACCTGGTTTCTCGAGACCAACAATGGCTCGGGCGTAGGTTCGGACGACTTTCCCTATGGCAGCCGGAGTCCGGCGGAATCCGCCCCGACCGATTCTGACTCCGACCAGGCGAAGTTACTGAGATACCTGCGGCAACACGGTAACTACCTGTCGCCTGGCAATGGCATCAACCTG
>CAMYMY010000229.1 GCA_947259625.1 uncultured Kiloniellales bacterium
CTTCGGTGGCGCGTATCGGGCCGCCGGGTGCGTTGCGGGGCTTTCCCGATGCGCAAGGCATCGCGCTTCACACCGCGCCTACCCGGGCGACCCGATACGCGCCATGAAAGGGGTCATTATCTCCGCTCCTCGGTACTAGATAGTTTGGGGAGACGAACCGCCCTGTAGCTGCGGAGGTGCCGACCATAGCGGAGCAGACCGTTTCACCGCGCATCGCGCGGCTCTCCTGGGGGCGCCTGGAGGTCGAGGGCGAAGGGACCTTCAAGGACGCCAAGCTGTTTCCCGGCGGCGCGCGGGCCTGGGACTGGCGCGAGACCGGCACCCGCCACGAGCCCGGGATCCAGCCCGCCGACGTGGCGGAGCTTCTGGAGCGGGGCGCCACGGCGGTGGTGTTGTCGAAGGGCATCCTGGAGCGGCTGCAGGTCTGTCCCGAGACCCTGGAGCTGCTCGAGGGCCGGGGCGTTGCCGTCCACGTGCTGCAGAGCGAGCAGGCGGTCCTGCGCTACAACGAGCTGCGCGAGAGCGAACGCGTCGCCGGCCTGTTTCACTCGACCTGCTGAGCACGGCGGCGGCTCCTGAGAACCGCCGCCGCTTCGGTCGTGCCGGACCGGAATCAGCCTCCCAGATTTGTTCTGAGAAAGGCGCTGAACGCGTCCCAGGACTGCTTGTCCGCCGTCTTGCGGTAGCGGTTGGAGCCGAAGACGGTGAACGCGTGCGGCGCGCCCGAATAGACCTGGATCTCGTACGGAACGCCGGCGGATTCCAGCTCATTCGAAAGTGCGGCGACGTCGTCCATGGTGATCGCCGAATCGGCACCGCCATGCGCGATCAGCAGCGGCGGCGTGCTTTTCGGGTAGCTCTGACTTTGCGGCGTCGACAAGCCACCATGGAAAGTCGCATAGCCGGCGATATCCCGGGCCTTGCCGGAGCGGGCAAGTTCGAGAGTCGCCGCGCCGCCAAAGCAGTAACCCATCACCACGGCCCTGCCGGTGCTGGTCTTGCGCGCTTCCTCGAGGCCGCCGAGGATCAGCGCCCGCATGCGCGCGCGGTTCTTGTACAGCTTGCCCGTCTCGGCCTTCTTGGCGCCCGTCTCCACCGGCCGGTTGCCCTTGCCGTAAAGGTCGACGGCGAAGGCGTCGTAGCCCATGCCGGCCAGCATCTCGGCCCGCTTGACCTCGTAGTCGGTCAGGCCGTCCCAGTCGTGGATGATCAAGACCAACCCCTTCGAGGCGCCGTCGTAGGCCGCCGCGCGGTAGCCCTGGAACGCCTCGTTACCGACGCTGTACTCGACCGCTTCGCCCGCCCATGCCGATGACGGAATGAGAGCGGCCGCCAGAATCAAAAGAAGCCTCTTCATCGATTTCTTTCCTCCCAGTTATGCAAGTCCGAGCAGCAGAGGTACGGCGGTTCGACCGCCGCGGCACCGCGCCCGGAAACAACAGAGTTAGAACGGGGGGCGATCACCTCAAGCGGTATTTTCAGAACAAGAGCACGGATCCCTGGAGCGATTCCCGGAGTCGATCGCCGCGCCGGAACGATGACCGGTCTCGGAGGGTAGGCAGACACGAAAGTCCGTTTCAGCCCTTCGGCACGTGCGAATGCAGGGCGAGAGACGACCGGGCGCGCTCGCGCATTGCGCGGCGCTTCGCGCTGTGCTTCGATGACAGGTGCCGCCGGGACGCCGCGGCGTCCCTTGGGCGGGGATCGGTGAGCGGACAGATGGCCGAACCGGAAGGACCGGACTATACCGCCGAGCGCCAGGCAATGGTCGAGATGATCGCCGCCTATGTGCTCCTCAGCGCCGATCAGATCGACCGGGCCCGGCTGGACGGCCGCGTCATGGCGGCGATGGCCAAGGTGCGGCGCCACGATTTCGTTCCCTTCGAGCTGCGGCCCGTCGCCTACGCGAACACGCCCCTGCCGATCGGCTGCGGCAAGACCATTTCCCAGCCCTTCATCGTCGCCCTCATGACCGATCTTCTCGGGATCGAAGAGGGCGACCGGGTTCTGGAGATCGGTACGGGCCTGGGCTATCAGGCGGCCATCGCCGCCGAGCTGGCCGGGCAGGTCTACACCGTCGAGTTGGTCGAGGAGCTGGCGCAGGAGGGGCGCGGCCGGCTGATCGCCGCGGGGTACGAGAACATCCAGTTTCGCGTCGGCGACGGCTCGCTCGGCTGGCCGGACCACGCGCCCTACGACAAGGTGATCGTCGCGGCCGCGCCGGAGCTGATCCCGCCCGCGCTGATCCAGCAGCTCAAGCCCGGCGGCCGGATGGTGATCCCCGCCGGGCTCGAGGACGAGCAGCAGCTGATGTGCGTCGACAAGGACGAGACCGGCCGGCTGCACACCCGGGAGGTCATCCCGGTCCGCTTCGCCCGCCTGATCACGAGCCATTAAGGGTCGGGCCGCCTTGGAGCCTGGCCGAAATGACGCGCGTAATATCAACGAGTTAGCATGTCTTCCTTGTCATCGCCGGGCTTGACCCGGCGATCCAGGACAGCGTTTGCGGCCGGCAATCCCTGGATGGCCGGATCAAGTCCGGCCATGACAATATACGTCGTGTCATAGCAAACGCACTGATTCGCTTTCGCTCTTTGCGGATCAGGCTCTTACTCCTTCGCCGCTGGGACGATGGTCAGCGTCAGCTCGGCGCCGTCGCGCTCGATTACCATCTCGACCGGCGCGTCGGCCTTCAGCCCGCCCAGCATGTTGACGTAGTCGTAGATGTTGCCGATCTCGGTCTCGCCGAGCTTGAGGATCACGTCGCCGGATTTCAGGCCGGCCTTCTCCGCCGGGCCGCCCTTCGTGGTTCCCGAAAGCTTGACCCCCTTGGTCTCGCCCTGGGCGTAGTCGGGGATGGTGCCGAGATAGATCCGGATGTGCTTGCGCCCGATCGAGTCCTTGGGCCGCTCCTGGCGGACGTAGGCCGGCTCGGCCTCGGCGCGCGCCAGCGACCGGGCGATGCCGGCCATCAGGCGCGCGATCTTTTCGGTGCCCAGGTAATTGAGCTTGTCCGCCGTGTCGCGGGGCGTCGAATAGTCGGAATGGGCCCCGGTGAAGGCGCTTAAGACCGGCACGCCCTTGAGGTAGAGCGGCGTGGCATCGGTCGGCAGGTAGCTGTCCCCGCTGGTCACGATCGAGAGGCCGAGAGGGACGTTGCGGCGCTCTATCTCGCGCGTCCAGGCCGGGCTCGACCCGGTGCCCTGCAGGTAGAGGTTCTCGTCCAGCCGGCCGATCATGTCCATGTTGAGGTAGGCGGCGACGGCGGCCCCGATGTCGTTGTCGTCGCCCTCCGTCTGTTCGGCCAGGGTCTTCGCGAAGTGGCTGGAGCCCAGCGTGCCCATCTCCTCGCCCGACCAGGCGGCGAAGAGGATGTCGCGCTTGGCATTCAGCCGGCCCTGCTTCTTCTGGTCGGCGAGGTACTGCGCGATCTCCAGCAGCCCGGCCACGCCCGAGGCGTTGTCGTCGGCGCCGAAGTGCACCTGGCCCGCCTCGTCGTCGCGCGCCAGCGAGCCGCTGATTTCGCCCCGGCCCAGGTGGTCGAGATGGGCGCCGACGATCACCGCGGGCAAATCGCCGCCCGCGCCGCCCGCCGCCGGCAGGCGGGCGAGAACGTTTCGGCCGCTGCGTTTTTCCCGCGCGATGTCGACGGCGGCTTCGATCGTGACGCCGGGCAGCAGGAACCCCGGGGTCGCCTCGCCGCCGTCGAGCCGGTCTTGGAGAGCCTTCAGGTTCTTGCCGGCGGTCCCCAGCAGCGCCGCGGCCGCCGCGTTGGAGAGGGACAGCGCCGCGATGCCGGCCCTTCCGCCCGCCGGGTCCTGGGTCAGGGCGACCAGCTCCTGCTTGACCTTGGCGTTCGGGCCCGAGACCACGATCAGGCCGACCGCGCCGCGGCGCTCGGCGACCGAGGCCTTGTACTGGAGGTCGGAGTAGAGAAGCATGCCGCGGGTCGCCTCGGGCGCCAGGTCCTCCGGCAGGTAGCGCAGGACCACGACCCATTTGCCCTCGACGTCCAGCTCGCCGTAGGAGTCGTGGCTGGTCTCCTGGTCCGAGGGGGGCGTGACGATGCCGTAGCCGGCGAAGGCGACCTCGGCGGCCTCGACCGGACCGTCCTCGGAGAAGGCGAGCGGCCGCCAGTCGCTGTCCGGCTCGAGCCTGCGGGCGCCGTCCGGGCCCTTGACCTCGAGCCGGTTGCCGGGGCCGAGCGCGGCGCCGACCGAGAATCCGAAGGGCTGGAAGTAGCCGCCGTCGTCGCCCGCCGGCTCGAGGCCGAGCGCCGCAAAGGCCGAGGCCGCGTAGTCCGTGGCCAGGCGCTCGCCCGGCGTGCCCGTCAGCCGGCCCTCCATGGCCTCCGAGGCGAGGCGCGAGACGTGCAGCCGGAGGTCCGCCGCCGCGATCTTGGCCCCGGTCTCGGCCATCGGCGCGGGCTGCGCTGTCGCGTCCGTGCCGGCCTTTTTGGTCTCGCCGTCGAGGCCGAGTTGCCGGCGCGCCGCGGCGTCGTTCCAGTCGGCGATGAAGATCTGCGAGGACTTGTCCGCCGTGCGGCCCGAGGTCCAGGTGAGCCGCGCGCCGTCGGGCGAGAAGGCGGGCAGGCCGTCGAAGCCCGCCGTGTCGGTGACGCGGACCGGCTCGGAATGGCCCTCGGCGTCGACCATGTAGAGCTCGAAGTTGCCGAAGCCCTGGAGGTTCGTGGCGAAGACGATGTAGTCGCCCGAGGGATGGAACATCGGCGCCCAGGACAGCACGCCCAGCCGGGTGATCTGCCTCTGCTCGCTCCCGTCGACGTTCATGGTGAAGATCTCCGCCGTCGCCCCGTCCTCGCCGAAGCGCCGCCAGACGATCTTGCGCCCGTCGGCGCTGAAGAACGGCCCGCCGTCGTAGCCCGGCGTGTCGGTCAGCCGCCTGAGGTCGGAGCCGTCGGCCTTCATGACGTAGATGTCCATGAAGAAGGACTTGTCGTGCTCGAAGATCGCCGCTTCCTTGTCGCTCAGCGGCCGGCCGTAGGCCCGCCGGTTGGATGCGAAGACGATCAGCCGGCCGTCCGGCGAATAGGCGCCCTCGGCGTCGTAGCCGGTCGCGTTCGTCAGGTTGCGGTAGGCCCCGCCGGCGAGGTCGAAGTCGAAGATGTCGAAGTGCTCGTCGTAGTCCCAGGCGTAGCGGCGCTCTTGGCCCGAGGCGCGGAAGTCGAGCTCGGCCTGCTGCTTGGCGCGGGCCTCGGGATCGTCCTGCGTCGAGGCGAAGAGGACGCGCTTGCCGTCCGGGCGGACCCAGCCGCAGGTCGTCTTGCCGTGGCCGGGCGAGACCCGCCGCACGTCCCCAGTCTCCATATCGAGTAGGTACATCTGATAGAACGGATTGTCGGCCTGGCGCTCGCTCTGGAAGATCATCGTCGTGCCGTCCTGGCCGAAATAGCCCTCCCCGGCGCGCCGCCCCTCGAAGGTCAGCTGCCGGACGTTCGCGAGCAGGTCCGCTTCGCCGGCAGAGGCGGGACCCGCCAGGCCCAGCAGCGCGAGGGCCGCCGCGGCCAGACGCTTGGCATACGTTCGATCTGTCCGATTTCCCATGGCTCCACCCGACCTAATTTGCCGCTGAGGGCACGGGAACCCCGGCCCAAGAGCGGATATTGGCGCGATCCGTCCAGAATGCAACGGAAGCCTCCAGGGCAACGAATCCAGGTTAACGAGGAACCGGGCACCCCTCGGAGTAGAATGCTCAAGTTGCGTCATGCTCCGACAAAGACTCGCAGTGCGAGCAATGCGCCCGCTTGGTGGCTTCCTGGACGACCGGATCGAGCCATCGCGACCAGTATTCGGGCGCTTCATCCCTCTCGCGTTAACCCGAGTTCGAAGCCCTGCGGAAGCCTCGGCGCTGGCCGGCTGCCAATTCCGGGGACAGCCAATTCCGGGGACAGTATACTTATTAGAATTTGCGCACGCTGATATTGGAAGCTTATTGGTACACTGTCCCCGTTATTCCCGTCATTCCCCACCGGCGAAGGGCCCGTCGCGACGCGCCTCGCGCGCTACCTCACCGTCAGCAGGGCGCACTCGGCCAGTTGGCTCACCTTGTGGGAGTTGCTGCCGAGCAGCAGGCCCGAGAGGCCGCTCAGGCCGCGGCTGCCCATGACGATGAGGTCGATCTTCTCGCGCCC
>CAMYMY010000230.1 GCA_947259625.1 uncultured Kiloniellales bacterium
TGAACGAGCAGGACGAAGGGTTCCTGGACTTCCTGGTGTTCTGGCGGGATGAGGAACCCTCCGGCACGGTGGTCGATGCCGAGAAGGAGACCCGGCGGCTGCGCGAGAACGCCGCGCTCGGCAAGGGCGTCACCGAGGGCGAGACGCCGACCATCGAACGCCGGAAGAAGGCCCTGTTCGAAGACTTGTTCTGAGAGCCTGGGAACCCGGCGGCGGGATTCGGGCGGCATTCGGGCGGCATTCGGGCGGTTGTGCGCGGGGCCATCAGCGCCATATAGACACGGGAAGACGCGCGCCTCGGCGCGCCACGTCCGTCGTGACCCACGTCCTATGGAGGCCCCATGCGCGCTGCCGCCCCGATGCACCGCCTGGCCCTGCCGATCCGGGCAGGCGTCTTGACCCTCGCCCTGCTGACCCTGATCACGGGCACGCCGCAGGCGAAGGTCTTCGAGCCCGAAGTCTTTACCCTCGACAACGGCCTGCGGGTGGTGGTGATCACCAACCGGCGGGCACCGATCGTCACCCACATGGTCTATTACAGGGTCGGGGCCGCCGACGAGACGCCCGGCGAGTCGGGCCTCGCCCATTTTCTCGAACATCTCATGTTCAAGGGCACCGAGACGCTGGGGCCCGGCGAGTTCTCCGAGATCATCGCGGCCAACGGCGGCACCGAGAACGCGTTCACCAGCTCGGACTACACCGGGTATTACCAGAGCGTGGCGCGCGACCGGCTCGAGATCGTCATGAAGCACGAGGCCGACCGCATGGTTAATCTGCGGCTGAGCGACGAGCTGGTCGATCCCGAGCGCCAGGTGGTCCTGGAGGAACGGCGCAGCCGCATCGGCAACGAGCCGGGCAGCCAGCTGTGGGAGATGATCGGCGCGACGATGTTCCTGAACCATCCCTACCGCCGTCCGGTGATCGGCTGGGAGCACGAGATCCGCCAGCTGAGCACCGAGGGGGCGTTGGCCTTCTATCGCCGCTGGTACGCCCCCAACAACGCGATCCTGATCGTCGCCGGCGACGTGAGCGCCGCAGAGGTCAGGCCGCTGGCCGAAAGGTACTACGGCGTCATCCCGCGGGCCGAGGTGCCCGAGCGTCGGCGCGTCGAGGAGCCGCCGCAGCACGCGGCGCGCAGCGTCACCCTGGAAAGCGAGCGGGTCCGCCAGCCGTCCTTCTCGATCAGCTATCTGGCGCCGAGCTACAACAAGGACGCCAACCGGCACGCCTATGCCCTGCAGGTGCTCGACGACATCATGGGCGGCGGCGCGACCAGCCGGCTGTACCGCGCCCTGGTCGTCGAACAGGGTCTGGCCGCCAGCGCCGGCACCCACTACGACGCCAGCAGCCTGGACCTGACCACCTTCGTGTTCCGCGCCTCGCCGCGGATCGGAATCGAGATCGACGCGCTCGAGGCCGCGCTGCGCGCCGAGATCGCCCGGGTCCTGGCCGAGGGGGTCGGCGAGGCGGAGGTCACAGCCTCCAAGCGCCGGCTCAAGGCCCTGGCGGTCTACGCCCGCGACAGCTTGAGCACCGGCGCGCGCGTCATCGGCGCGGCGCTGACCACCGGACAAAGCGTCGAGGACGTCGAGGCCTGGCCCGAGCGAATCGACGCCGTCACCGCCGCCCAGGTCAACGAGGCCGCCAAGGCGCTCGTGCGCGAAACTCACTCGGTGTCGGCCTACCTGCTGCCCAAGCCGACCACCTGAACGGACTGCATGCCATGACCCTGCGCGCCCTCTTGACCGCCGTCGTCCTGATTCTGCTCGCGAGCCTGCCGGCCCGCGCCGTCGAGGTCCAGCGGGTGATCAGCCCGGGCGGCATCGAGGCCTGGCTGGTCGAGGATCACAGCAACCCGATCATCTCGCTCGACCTGGCCTTCCGCGGCGGCGCCGCGCTCGATCCCGCGGGCCGCGAGGGTCTGGCCAACCTGGTCTCCGGCCTGCTCGACGAGGGCGCCGGCGAGCTCGATTCCCAGACCTTCCAGGCGCGCCTGGCGGACCTCTCGATCGGGCTCTCGTTCGATGCCGGTCGCGACACTTTCGGCGGCAACCTGCACACCTTGACCGAGAACCGCGACACGGCCTTCGACCTGCTGCGCCTGGCGCTCGGCCAGCCGCGCTTCGACGCCGAGCCGGTGGAACGCATCCGCGGCCAGATCCTGGCGCGGGTGCGCCGCAACGCCGAGGATCCGGACCGGATCGCCGGCCGCACCCTCAGGCGGCTGTTCTTTCCCGGCCACCCCTATGGCCGCCCGGTCGAGGGCACCCCCCAGACCATCGCCGCGATCACCGCGGACGACCTCCGGCGCTTCGTCGCCGAGCGTCTGAGCCGAGACGCCCTCAAGGTCGCCGTGGTCGGCGACATCACGGCGGCCGAGCTGGCGCCTTTGCTCGACAAGACTTTTCTCGCCCTGCCCGCGGCTGCCGCGCCGGCCAGGGTCGCCGACACCGAGCCGCAAGGCGGCGGCGAGGTGGTGGTGATCCGCAAGGACATCCCGCAGAGCGTCGTGGCGCTCGGCCACGCCGGCCTCAAGCGCGACCACCCGGACTTCTACGCGGCCTATGTCGTGAACTACATCCTGGGCGGCGGCGGCTTCGCCTCGCGCCTCTACGAGGAGGTCCGCGAGAAGCGCGGCCTGGCCTACTCGGTGCATGCCTACCTCTACCCGCAGGACCACGCGGCCATGCTGATCGGCGGCGTGGCCACGGCGAACGCCCGGGTCGGCCAGTCGCTCGAGCTGATCCGCCAGGAATGGGCGCGCATGGCCGAGAGCGGTCCCACTGCCGAGGAGCTGGCGGCCGCCAAGACCTTCCTCACCGGCTCCTACCCGCTGCGCCAGAGCAGCTCGGGCCGGATCGCCGGCATGCTGCTGGGCATCCAGCTCGAGGACCTGGGCATCGAATACATCAACCGGCGCAACGACTACATCGAGGCGGTGACCCTGAAGGACGCGCGGCGGGTCGCCCGGCAGCTCTATCGCGAGGACCAGCTGACCGTCGTCGTGGTCGGCCAGCCGGACGGCATCAAGGCGACCCGGGAGGCGCCCGACGGCGACAGCTGACGGCCCGCCCCGCCGGGCTCCGATTTCAAGCCGGAATGAGCCGTCCCGAACGGCTATTGGAGATGCCGTGAGCGACCGGAGTCGTCACGAAGGTTGAGCATCTCGATGAAGCATCCAGACGACTATATCCAGGCAGCGGAGGTTATCGGAAAAATGCCTCCATTCTACAGAGCTGCGGAGGCAATCTGGGCCTGCTCAGCGCGCCGTTCTTCTTTCTCGTCCTACGCTATCGGCAGGGAAGCCGACCGCGACGCCCTGTTCTTCGATCGGACGTTCGTGCTCCGCCACCTGCGCATTGCTGTCCCTAGTCATCGTCAAAGCTCTGTGTTGTGACTTTTCCCACATTGTTAGTTGGTATTAAATGCTCGTATGCGCGTAAGCGTAGAAAAAATAATTGGCTCTGGAATTGACCCGGTTTCGTGGAGGGTTGCGGATTTGGGCAAACGTGGGGGTGGGTGGTTCCTTTCCTAGTTGATGGGTGACAGGCAGCCGATGGACGAATGCCGCCGGCGCGGATTGTACCATCCCTCGATGAACTCGAAGACGGCCATGCGGGCCTCGCTGTGGCTGGCAAACCGTCGGTGATCGATGATCTCGCTTTCGAGGGTGGTGAAGAAGCTCTCACACAGCGCATTGTCGTAGCAGTCGCCGACCGAGCCCATGGACGGGCCTACGCCGGCAATTCGCGGGAATCTTGTCCAGCTCGGGAGGGCCAAGCTTCCAAACGACTGGTACGCCGTAGAGACGGATCTAGCGGCATAGGTGAGGCAGCGGAAATTCGAAAGGACGAGGTTCTCATGGCAAGTTCAGACGCACCAGACAACCCCTTCGAGGATATCCCGAGGCCGCCGGAAGAGGCCGGGCAGATCGATGAAATCGCCGACCTCACGAAGCAGCTGCAGGACATGCGCTATCCCGCCCCGGCGCGGATTCTGCGCGGCGTTCATCCCAAGTCCCACGGCTGCGTCAGGGCCTCTTTCGAGGTTCGCCAGGATATCGCCGAGGACCTCCAGGTCGGGCTCTTCGCCAAACCGGGCAAGCGCTACCGCGCCTGGATCCGCTTCTCCAACGCGGCGGTCCGCGTCGAGCACGACCTCAAGGACGGCAAGCACGGCAGTCGGGGCATGGCCGTCAAGGTCCTGGACGTCAAGGGCGAGGTCCTGCTCGAAGACGGCGGCAAGCGCAATCAGGATTTCCTGATGATCAACCAGCCGGCCTTCGCTTTCGCCAACGCGCAGGACTACCTGCGCCTGACCAAGATCATCCGGGAAAACAACGACGACGCGACGCGGTTCTTCGCGCCCCTCCAGATCGAGGTTCCCGGTGTCTCCGACGAACAGAAGGCGCGGATCTTGCGAACCTTCAAGCTGGTCCAGCAGCTCCAGGCCGTGCCCGTTGCCAATCCGCTCGAGGTCCGCTACTTCGGCGCGGCGCCCTTCCTGTTCGGCCCCGACCGGGTGATGAGATTCTCCGCCGAACCCAGTGATGGCGAAAAGCCGCAGGCGCTCCCCGAGACCCCTTCGGAAGACTATCTGCGCGAAGCCCTGATAAAGACCCTGCAGCAAAAGCAGGACATCTGTTTCGACTTCAAGGTCCAGGTCCGCGGCAAGGGCCCGAACCTCGATATCGAGGATGCCTCGACGGTTTGGGACGAGGCGGAGACACCCTATGTCGATGTCGCCAAGATCACGATCCCGGCGCCGCAGAAGAATATCGACGGCCCGAAGCAGATCGAAGACTGCGAGGCCCTGGTCTTCACGCCCTGGCATTGCTTGGCGGATCACCAGCCCCTGGGCAGCATCAACCGCCTGCGCAAGGCGGTCTATCTCGCCTCGGAGGCCCGTCGCGCCGCCGCTGGGAAAGACCGGTAGCGGATGCGGGTTATGAATTTTCGCAAGGAGGGAACGATGCTTGGGAAACGGATTCTCGTCTGTGCCTCGCTCGGCGCGGCCCTGACCGCCTGCGCGCCGCAATTGCCGGAGAACACGCCCTTTACCGAGGCCCGGTGGCTTGAACAGAACTGGTCCCCCGACGCGCGATACTGGTTCCACCATACCACGCAGGGGACCTCGACCCTGCCGGTCCCCTATGACTGGTTCGTTGCCCTGGAACAGCCGCGCCTCTGGCTGTTCGGCGATCCGCCGATGTTGAAGGACAGCGCCTACTTGAGGCGCTTCGGCTTCATCCCCAGCCCCAGGTCCTTCGACCTAGATGCCGCGGCGCTCGGGACCTACGGTTACGGCCCGGAGGACAAGGCGGCCTATGCTGTCCGGGCCTTTGCTTACGACGAGGCGAAGTTCCCCGGCAATCCGGATGGCCTGCCGGTCGGTTTCGCGCGTCTGAAGGATGCCAGGGACCCGATCACCGATGGGAAACTGCCGGATCAGATCGGTTTTACCTGCGCCGCCTGTCATACCGGCCACCTGGAGTACCGCGGCGTCAGCCTGCGGATTGACGGCGCACCGGCGCTCACCGATCTCGAAAAGTTCCGCGAGTCGCTCAAGCTTGCCCTCGCCTACACCGAATTCGTCCCCTTCCGGTTCGGCCGCTTCGCCGATCGGGTGCTGGGCCCGGGCCACAGTGCGCAGCAGGAGGCGGCCCTCAAGAGTCAACTCGACGCGCTCATCAAGCTTGGGAAGTCCCGCAATGAGATCACCGATCCCGTGTTCGAGCGGAACGTGGAGGAAGGATTCGCCCGTCTCGATGCCTTGAACAGGATCGGCAACCAGGTGTTCTTCGATAACTTTCTCGTCCCGGGAGGCGACAAGCAGCTCGCGATCGCCAACCTCGCGCCGATAACGGCGCCGGTCAACTATCCGCATATCTGGGACACCTCCTGGTTCCTGTGGGTGCAGTACGACGCCTCGATTATGCAGCCCATGGTCCGCAACGCCGGCGAAGCCCTCGGTGTCAGGGCCAGGGTCAACCTGGTGGACGCCGGCGACACCCTCTACCGCTCCGCGGTCGAGGTGAGCGAGATCTTCGACCTGGAACAGCTCCTGGCCGGCGACGACCCCTTCAAGGGTGGCGGCAAGCCCCGGGTCAAGGGCCTCCGGGCGCCGAAGTGGCCCCACCTGGAACAGCTCCTGGCCGGCGACGACCCCTTCAAGGGTGGCGGCAAGCCCCGGTTCAAGGGCCTCCGGGCGCCGAAGTGGCCCGAGGACCTCTTGGGGCCGATCGATGCCGGGAAGAGGGAGCGAGGCCGTAAGCTCTACGTCGAGCATTGCCAGGAATGCCACCTGCCGGCGGTCAACGACCCCTCCGGGGCGTTCTGGGACGGCAAGCACTGGACGCCGCCGGACCGGGCGGGGCAGAGGTATCTCGAACTCACCGAAAAGCCGGTCGATCACATTGGCAGCGATCCGGCCCAGGCGGCGGTCATGGTGCAGCGCCGGGTCAAGGTCCCGGCCCACCTCGAGATCAATCCGAACGAGCTCTGCGGTGACGAGGGCGGCAAGGTCGTCACCGAAACACTCTTCGCCTTGGCCTTGGGCGCGGTGGTCGAGAAGACCGCGGAGAAATGGTATGACGAACACGAGGTCCCGCGGCGCGAGCGGGACCGCATGAACGGTCATCGGCCCAACTGCCTCCGGGCGAAGATGATCTACAAGGCCCGCCCCCTGGACGGGATCTGGGCGACCGCGCCTTATCTGCACAACGGCTCGGTGCCGAACCTATGGGCGCTTCTGTCGCCGGTCGACGAACGCCCCGAGACGTTCTGCCTTGGCAGTCGCCTCTTCGATCCGCAGAAGGTGGGCTACAGCACCGAATGCGTGTCGGGCGCCTTCGAGCTCGACACGACGAAGGACGGCAACCGCAATACGGGTCACGAGTTCAAGGACGGTCCGCTGGTCAAGGGCGTATTCGGCCCCGCCCTGGGCCACGAAGAGCGCATGGCCTTGATCGAGTATCTGAAGAGCCTTTGAGGCAGGGAAACTCGTAACGTTTTGCCCGCCTGGGGCGATGTCTCGGGCCGAATGCGCGCGGCTGGATTCGGTTTCGCGGGCATCGTGGCATTGCTGGTCGGCACCTTGGCC
>CAMYMY010000231.1 GCA_947259625.1 uncultured Kiloniellales bacterium
GGTGCGGGTATCGACGTTGTCCTCGCCGCCCACAAGATCGGGGCCGGCGGAAAAGTGGTGGGCGTGGATTTTGCCCCTCACATGATCGAGCGCGCGAAGCAGACGGCGGCTGAGGCGGATCTGACGGAGACAACCGAGTTTGTTGTTACCGACTTGGGGCGGGTGGAGCTTCCCGACGGCGTCGCCGACGTGGTGATCTCCAACTGCGTCATCAACCTGTGCCCCGAAAAGGAGGCCGTGTACTGCGAGGCTTTTCGCATCCTCAAACCCGGCGGGCGCCTGGCCGTTTCCGACATCGTCTATGCCGGGAAGATCGATCCCGAGGTCCGCGAGCGCTTCCAATCGACCTGGGCGGGATGCGTGGGCGGGGCAATCGAAGAGGATCGCTATTTTCAGATCGTTCAAGACGCCGGCTTCACCGCTGTTGAGGTTGTAGCACGTCACCCACTCCAGCCGAAGGAACTGGAGGAATTGGCGTGTTGTCCGGGCCCGGAATTCACCCCCGTCCCTGCGAAGGAAGATATCGCTTCGGTGGAAGGAAAAGTGGTCAGCATCAAGTATCGGGCTGCGCGGCCCGCGTAGCGGTTTGGTTCGTTGGCTAGGAAGAGCCTGTGTGAGATGCCGCCGGCCGCGACAGCACTACCCCCGATATCTGAAGTACGAGCCTGAAGGTCAGCTTTCGACGGTTTCCTTCTGCTCGACCCCTGGCAGCCGACCCGTGCCGGGGCGAGTAGGCCGGCCCGGAGTTGACCCAACCCGGACATTACGAGCGGCGTGCTGGCAGGCGTGTTTGTCGAGGTGCTTAGAGACGTTAAGGCTTTTGGTCCTGCAGTACTTCATCGCGGTGAAAGTTCAGGTAATTGAGTTGCCCTCCATCCCCCCACCTCGAATTCGGGATCTGTGCGGGGGGCGCGGGGTAACCCGCGTCCCCACCGCGATCAAATTCGCGAAAGTACTAATCTCTCGACTTATCGTCGTCGTCGCCGGCCGGACAGTCGAAGTCGTCTTGGTCGCGCGGTCCGTCACCGTCGTTGTCCAGGCCTCTCCTGCCGTAAGCGGCGTCGTCACAAGGGTCCTCCAGCCGGGATGACGGGGCATCCTCGCCAGCGGGCATCGGCGTGTCCATGAAATGACATGACCCGCAGAAGAGAAAACCCAGGACCAGGTCATGGTGTGCTCGCAAGCCGTCCCCGAGGTTCGGCCCGGGACCACCGAAGGCCCCGTCGCTCGGCGTGATGTCCGCCTCACGCCCGTGACAGCCAACACAGCCCACGCCGTCGTCGTCATCCTCGAACAAGCCTCTGTTCAAGTACACAGGTGTCTTTGTGCCCTGGTGGTGACAGTATCGACATTCGAGGTCGAACGCTCTCACGTGCCCGCGCATCAGGCCCTTGTCCCACTCGGCCGGATCGTCAGCGGTCCTGGACGAGTAAGTTCTTTGCGAACGGTAGTCCCCGTGACAGGTCGCGCAGTTCCCACTGTTCTCGATAGTGGGATCGCCATTGAAACAGAGTCCGTCCCCCTCTTCGGTGCCGTTGCACGACCATGTAGGATAAGCGGTCGCGGTGGAACTCCACATGATCAAGCTGGCAAGCACCACGAGCCCGCCCAACAGGCTCCTAAAGTGCGTCGTCCTTCCACAATTCATCGTACCCCTCCTATTGAGACCGGCAATTTCCCCGCCCGATAGAAAGGAGAATCTTGTCTCTCGTCGTATCCGCCCAGCATAAAGAGTTTAACACTTCTCCGGTCGTGGCGTCCAGGAGGTGATCGGTCGACTTGTTCCCCCTAATCCGAGTCATGAGGCAAGAGAGTTTTCCATAGGTAGTCTGCTCCGACATTCAGCTAGATGCATATTTGACGATGAAGTCGACGACTCCGGCCACCGGCATCTCGATTTGCCAAAATGCGGGCGCTATTGCGGAGTGGCGTGAGTCTGCTTATGGCTATGAAGAGCCTACCTGAGATGCCGCCGGCCGCTTCAGCAATACCCCCGATAGCTGAAGCACGAGCCTGACGGTCAGCTTTCGACGGCTTCCGTCTGCTCGACCCCTGGCAGCCGGCCCGTCCCGCGGCGAGTAGGCAGGGCCGGAGTTGACCCATCGCAGATATTCGGCTTCGATGGACATGCTCTCCGCTGACACATCGAATTTCGCCTGTGACGCGCGTCTGGGAGGAAACGGCCTATGGCCAAGGCCCGCGCGCTGTTGGATCAACTTTCATTGGTTTCGGTGCCGTTCGCGTTGGAGGTTGACCGACTTCGGTTCTTGACGAACCCCGTCCCCTCCGCCCGGTCAGTCCAAATCTTCGTCGGATGCGTTGGTTTGGAACATCGAAATTCGGCGCTCCGTTTTCGGGGTCGGTCGACGAGAACGACGGCGGGCGCCGACCCCGCTGGGTCAGAAATATACCAGGAACCCCCACAGAATCAGCGCCGCCATGAACACCTTGATCCACGACACCCAGTTCGATGTCTGGTTGCCGATCCGATCGGATTGCGGAATCTGGGTCCGCCCCGCGCGCGCGTTGGACGCCGCCAGTCGCGAATGGCTCGGCGTCGGGCCCGGCGCCCCCTGGCCCAGAGAGGATCTGATGTAGTCGAGGTTGCTCATGCCCGCGGGTCTCGCGCCCGCCGGAACGGCCGGGGTCGTTTGGCGGGCGGCGGCGCGGCCGGGCTGCCCATGCCTGGCGAGAAAGTCCTCGAGCGAGGGAACCTTCTCGATGGGCCGCTTGCAGATCGAGGCGAAGTCGTTGACCTTGTCCGCCAGGGGGCGCATCCGCCGCAATTCCCGGAACAGGGGGGATTTTCGGGGATTCTCGAAATCCGACTTCTGGAACAGGATGTTGTCGCCGGTGCAGAAGCGCTCGTAGAGCGATTGGTCGCGGGCGATGGCGTCGAGGCTGAGGTCGATCATGATGAAGGAGAAATCGTCGATCCTGGGCCCGAAATGGCCGGCCGTTCGGCCGGGGTGCTGGAAGTGGGCGTGGCCGAGCTCGTTGCCGTTGCCGAGCGGCATGGCGGGCACGTACATGCCGTCGTAGTCGATCAGCGTCAGGGCTCCGTTGCGCACCACCATGTTGCCGTTCTCGAGATCGCCGTGGGCGATCCCGCGGTCGGCGAGGAAGTGGGCGAGCTCGTGAAAGGACGACAACAGCGCGCGCACGGCCGCTGCGTCGTCGTAGTTGTCCTCCAGGAACAAGCCCAGCGTGGGCCCCTCGGCCCAGGCCATCTTGACCACGGGATAGAGCACCGAGCGCACGCGCACCCCTTCGCGCTGATACTCGAAGGAGACGAAATGCTTGCTGCGGAGATCGGCGATCGCGTCGCTGATCTGGGCGTAGCGCTGCTTCAGGTCGGGGACGTAGCGGTGGAAGCAGCGCACGGCGAACTTCCGCGCCTTCGCGCTGACCGTATAGGTGAGCGCAAAGCCGCCGCCGAGAACGATCGGCAGGCCGAGCGTGCTGGTGGCGAGGCTGCCGGCGGCGAGCTCGGGGTCGGTGAACGCCGAGGCCGGGTTCTGTGCCGACTGATTGTATTCTGCGATGCCCGGATAACGTTTCACGGCGATCGATCACTCCAGAATTAGCACCGTCGAGTCGTCGACCCGCATGCGGCCCGCTGCGCGCTCGCGAGCGACCAGCGTCTCGAGGTCGGCGACGTCGGAGAAGCCGAGCAGAATCTCTCCCGCGCAGGGTTCCGCCTGGGCGCGGCGCAGGAACCACTCGGCGATCGCGTCGGTCATGCACACGATCCTCGGTTGGGCGAGCCGGTCGAGGGACCAGATGGCGGTCGAGGCGTCGGCGTGGCCCGGCCGTTTGAGAAAGGCATTGTGCTTGCGCCGCGTCGACAGCAGCGTCGGCTGACGCCGAAAGTCCTCCGGATCGCTGTAGGGAAAGCTCGCCACCAGCCGGGTTCCGTCGAGCAGCAGCGCCAGGGTGTCGCCGATCGCCAGCACGCGGACCTGGTCCAGCTCCGGACTGACCGCCACGCCGAGCAGCGTGGCGAAGCTGCCGCGGTCGAAGGCCGCCTGGCGGCTCCAGGACATGGACTGCGGATCGTGGCGGCGGGTGTAGGCCAAGATCCCCAGGTCCACCCGCGACATCGAGAGCACCGGCTTGAGGACGAAAAGCCGGACCAGAATCCGCGCCCACAGCCTGGAATCGAACGATTCCGAGGCGCCGTCGCTCAGGGCGAGCGCCGATCGCTGCGGAGACCACGTGAAGGCGTCTTCGTTGCGATCGGCATCACCCGGAAGCTTCGAAATCGATCCGAAGAACCTGAGCGCGAACCCGAACGACATGAACGAGGCTCGGCGGTTATCTCAGCTGGCTGGCGCGGGTACCGATCTCGAAGAAGTGACCGATGAAGTCCATGCCGGCCTTGTAGGCGAAGAATCGGCTGTCGCCGGTCACGTCGTAGCCCATGGCCTGGGCGGCGCTGACCAGATGATCGGGAAACGGGCTCGACATCCGAAACAGCAGCTTGCCGTATTCGTCGGGCAGCTCGTCCTCGGACGACGGGAACAGGATCTCGTCCCCCGCTTCGTTATCGACATGGAGGTTGAACAGGAGGACTTCGCCGTCGTTGGTCGAAATGCCCTTGATCGCCTCCGCGATATCCTCGGGATCGCCATCGGTCGACTGTCCGTCGGTGACATGGACGACGGTCGGCGGATACGAGGCCGGATGGCTGTCGCACCACTCGGCGACGGTTTCCGCGATCATGCGCATGGCTCCGCACATCGGGGTCCCGCCGTCGTGCAGGGGGTCGATCCAGACCGGAAACTTCACCACCTGCTTATCGATGACGTCGTCGCCGCTATCGACGTCCTGGTCGCGCTCCTCGATCCGCAGCGGGTTGCTTTCGATCTCGGAGATGGGCAGCAGGGCCCGGCCCTTCAACTCGCCGCCGAAGGCCGAGCCGACGCTGTCGCCGCCGTAGCCGATGACGCCGATGTCGAAGTAGTCGCGCACCCCGTCGGCCTTGGTGCAGCGCACGATCGTCTCGGCGATCGTCCGGTTGAGCACGTCGGCGACGAACTCCGACTTGATGCTGCCGCCGGCCATTTGCTCATCCATCGAGCCGGACTGATCGATCACGAACAGGAAGCAGGTCGGGTTCTTCCTGTTGATTTCCTTGGTGTATGACATCTTCATCGCTCCTGAGCTGATGCACATGGAGGGCGTGGTTGTCAGACCAAAGCCGGACTCCAGGCCCAATAGCCGGATTGGTCCGACACACTACGGCGAGTTTATTAAGGGCCCGCTAAGGAGCGCGGAGCTGAGCGCTGACGCCGCGAGATTCTGGTGAAAGTTTTGTTTCATTTTCTTCTCGCGATGCCGGGCTTGGGCGGCAGTTCGGCGCCGTAAGCCCGCGTTTCCTCCATACGTCTTCGCCACCGCGGGGGGCGCGGTTTCATGGATTAGAATTCAACAACCAAGGTGAGGGCCACGCCGAGCTGAACGATGCCGACGATTGCCAGGACCACGATCGACAGCCTCGCGCGGCTTTGCCGCGCCTCCGGCAATTGCCTTTGCTGTGCGGACAATCCCACTCGCCACCTCTTGCAACGCCATTTGGCATCGAGGGTGATTCAAGCCGCGTTAAGGACACGATAAATGACTTGGCTGCCGGACGTGCCTGGACGCCGGTGCCGATGTTGTCGCATCGCAAATCGGCGGCGAGTCCTCAACACACGGCTTCGCCATCCCCGTCCGGCGATAAGCCCTGGCAGACCCGTCTTGCCCGCCTCTGGTACTCGCAGGGCAAGGCCACCGAGGCCCGCGACCTCTTCGCCCCCCTCTCGGCTGGTTCACCGAGGGGTTCGACATGGCGGATCTGAAGGACGCGACGGCGCTGCTCGACGAGTTCGGCTGAACGTTGTTCCCCTCATGGCGGTAGTGCCGAAGGTCCGAAAGTGACCCAGCTCGGAAGTCGCGGTTCATCTTCGATGGCACTTCTTCCAGCAAATACGACTGTTGCAAATGCGACAATATTTCCCATTTATAATAATACATCTTTTCATAATTTGGCGGGGTGGTTTGGGGTGAGGAGGCTCGCCCTGCTAAATCTACATGGCCGCCTTCCGCGAACGTTAGCGCATCACGTCAAG
>CAMYMY010000232.1 GCA_947259625.1 uncultured Kiloniellales bacterium
AAGCCCGCTATCTCAATAGGATAGCGGGCTTTTCTGTTTCCAAAACACGATCCTCTTGTTGCTCCGTGGAAGCCCTATGGAAGCATCCGAAGCTGAACTGACCTGCCCCCTGAATCTGGTCACTCAGCATGAGAGTCCTGGTTGCTGATTTTGCCCAGGTCGGGCGCTTGTTGTCATCTCTCCAGGGGCATGCCCCTGGAGAGATGAGGCGAATTCCTCGGGCGTGGCGTAGCCCAAGGCCGAATGGGGCCTGCCGGTGTTGTAGTCGATCCGCCAGGCCTCGATGATCTCGCGGGCGTCGTCGAGATCGAGGAACCAGTTCTCGTTGAGGCATTCATCCCGGAACCTCCCGTTGAAGGATTCGATGAAGGCGTTCTGCACCGGCTTGCCGGGCTCGATGAAGTTGAGGCGCACGCCGTTGCGCCAGGCCCATTCGTCGAGCGCCTTGCCGATCATCTCGGGGCCGTTGTCCAGAACGATCTCCAGGGGCAGGCCGCGGGTCTCGGCAAGCCGGTCGAGCACGCGCACGACGCGGGTTCCCGGCAGCGAGGTGTCGACCTCGATCGCCGGGCATTCGCGCGAGAAGTCGTCGACGATGTTGAGCGTGCGGAACCGCTGGCCCGTGGCCAGCAGGTCATGCTGGAAATCCATCGACCAGCGCTCGTTGGGCGCCCGCGGCACCACCATGGGCTGCCGCTCGCTCCGGCTGACCCGTTTGCGCTTACGTTTCCTCACCTGCAGGCCCTCCTCGACGTAGATCCGGTGCACCGCCTTGTGGTTGACCCGCCAGCCCTCGCGGCGCAGCAGCGCATATATGCGCCGGTAGCCAAAGCGCCGGCGCTCGGCCGCCAGCTCCCTGATACGCTCACGCAGGCCCGGCTGTTCCTTGCGGCGCGCGCGATACTGCCAGGTCGAAAGATTGAGGTCGGCCAGCCGGCAGGCCCGGCGCTCGGAAAACTCGTGCGCCTCGACCAGGTGCGAGACCACCGCACGCTTGCCGGCCGGCCTCACCACTTTCGCGACAGAACGTCCTTCAGCGCCGCGTTGTCCAGATGGGCTTCGGCCAAAAGCTTCTTCAGCTTGGCGTTCTCCGCCTCCAGCGCCTTCAGACGCCGCGCCTCCGAAACCTCCAGCCCCCCGTACTTCGCCTTCCAACGATAGAACGACTGCTCCGAGATCCCGTGCCGACGAATGATCTCCTTGACCGTCCCCCCGGCCTCCTGCTCGCGCAGGATCCCGATGATCTGCTCCTCCGTAAAACGACGCTTCATTCTCAAGTCCTCCTCCTAAGGAGAACTCTCATGCCTCATGACCCGGATTCGGGGGAACAGGTCAGGTCACCATCCGTCGTAGCGCTCAGTTGGCAGCATTAGGACGCCCGAGGGGTTGAATGCCAACAAACTCTCCCGCAGAGTCTCGTCGATGACTATGAGCGTTGGAGCCTCAACGATCCGAAAGAGCCTCTGACCTCTGGTCGCCGCTTGGTCAATTTTGAAGGAATAAAGTTGCCCTCGACCGCCGGTTGCCCTTGGCTTTATAACACTTGCCTGCACATCCACCGCCTCGAAGATTCCGATGACGTTGATCAAAGAGTACTTTAGCTCGATCTCGCCCTCCGGGTTCTCGAGCTCGACGGGGACGTACTGGATGTTATCGATGCCGAGCCGCGTGAGCTCGTCTCTAAGGGCCTGATGAAACAGGGTCACCAGCCCCCCAATAATGTCACCCCGAAACTTGCCGCTCCTAGGAGATAGAGAAAGGCGCAGCGGGCTCGGCGCAGTCATGATCTTCCCGTCGATCCAGTCTAGGGGGTCTAGATCGTCAGGACAGCTCACTACTGATGGTTGTTCCGGGATCCGGGGATCCTGCTGGAGTATGTAGTAGTTCATGCCCTTTAGCTTCACCTAGAAACATTGTTGCTCGGCAAATCCGCGTTTGGCAGATCGTCCGCAATCCCAGAGTACTCGTAGGCTCGCATGGATACGAAGAAAGGGCTGCTGTCAGCGGGCCGGGCACCTCCCTTGCCATTGAACTTTTCGAGGTGATCCTTGATTTCCGCACTAATGGCGTCCATGTCCGCCTTGAAATTCTCATCCCGTTTCGGCGCTTCGCAGAGAGTGCGCGGAATGCTCTTCACCAGTTGAAAGAGGCGGGCAATGATTAGTACGTCGTACGAGGTTTCGTGGGGATAGTCGTCTTCGCCTTGCTCGTCCATCCCCCCCTCTTTCCACGAGTCGGCATCCGTTTTCGGTACCACCACGTCGAAGGCGTGGTGGCCGACATGCCATTGCCCGCCCAGTTCTTCCATCAAAGCGAATGCAACCTTTCTTTTTCCGCCAGGGTCATCGAGGTCTCCGTATTTCTTTGTCTCTGCGCCCTCTGGGTATTTCAGACGCCAGTGTGTGGTCGGAAGTCCGATGCCGTTGTTCGTATTGTTGATGTCGTAGCCGACCATGTTACCCATCCGGACAAGCTGCCTTATCCTCGCGTAGCATTGCATGGCAGAGATGAGATGGTGCCGCGCAAGAGTGTACGGGAGACTCCCGCCTTTTCTTCTCTTCGTTGTCCCGGCGTTACGCCAGGAGCTGGTGTCACACCCCAAGTCACCGGGTTTGCTGGTCACCTTGTCATCTACTTTCTCGGGTTTATCCGTTGCATGACCTTTTGGTTCTTCGTGGCAAAAGGGACACTGGTCGTCCTTGTCAAGATCAACAATATTCGCGGCAGCAACTGCCTCCAAGAGCTCCGTCATATACCCTCCAATGGTCACATAGCTTGGCGTTTTCTTCGACGCTCGGGAATCCCGACCTTGGCCGTCCTTGGGCTATCGCGCCCTTTCGTTGCGTCCTCACCACTGCGTGTTGCCGTGTGTTGCTCCGAAATCAAGGGGGCATTATTTTCATGAAAAGGCCAATCGCCGTCTGACATTCGGTCATTCCTCGCCGATAGGAAGAATAACCGGCCTTGCTGATGTTGTCACCACTGGGACACGACTGAGGCACATCTATTTCGCGCATCGTAGCGGGGGACGGCAGTCTTTTCGTTGTCTCCTCAGTGGGAGATACACCACCACACCAAATGAGCCGTTCGACCGGCAGGTTCCCGGATCTCTCGCACAGTTTGCTCGGGGCTAGTCCTATTGACACCACCACAATACACGCCTTCGCGGACCTAATTGACTTGCACTGAGCCGCCCTTGATCTTGTTGACGCCTTTCGAGCGAGACAAAAGATAGCCGCCGAGGATAACCACCCGACCGTCCGCGCGAAGCGCGATTTTCGCCTTGCCACATTCGAGAATAAGCTCCTGTTCGCTTTCGATGCGCAGGATTTTCGGTTTGGCATCCTTGTCTGGCTCTATTTCGCTTGGCGGTTCCGTAGGGGCTTCATCAACGTTCGGAGGGCTGTCGAGTAAGCCCAGGAGGATCGGCTTCGCCTCGTCGCCGTGTTCGAAGCCAACGACAACCCGAAGACCCTTGCAGGTGGACCAGTTGGGCGGGTTCTCCATCCAGATGACACGCGCTGGACGCGCCTGGTCCCGGCGTGACCCCCAGCGCAACAGAGGCCCGCCGTTGTGGCTTTTCCCCGCGATCACCGCAACGACAACGCCAGAGATTTCTTCCTGCGTCTCACTTGGAACACGAAGCCGCGTGACCACTTCGCCCATTTGAGTATCCTCCCCGTCGCGCCTGCATCAACCATTTGGCCGGCGCAATCGATCGTCAGTTCTGTTTGATCTTACTGCCCTTCATAACGATGTCGCTGGACGCCTTCGCGTTTATCTTCCCCGAGCCCTTGATGTTGATATCCTTGCCGTCGATCGTGATATCGCCGTTTTTCTTCATGGTGATGCTGGCGCTCCCGGTCTGGAAAACGATCTCGTCGCCAGCGTCGACCAGCAGCTTCTTGCCGACACTCAGTATATCGTCCTTGCCGATCTTGTGCTCGCGATTGTCCCCGATGGACACTGTCTCTTTTTGGCCCACGTCTTCTGTGCGGTTCTCGCTGATCGTAATTGTCTCATCCTTGCCGACACTCTCGGTCCGGTTTTCGCCGATCGAGATGTTCTCGTCCTTGCCAACGCTCTCAGTCCGGTCCTCGCCGATCGATATGCTCTCATTCTTACCGACGCTCTCCGTACGGTTTTCGCCGATCGAGATGCCCTCGTCCTTGCCGACATTCTCGGTGCGGTTCTCGCCGATCGTGATCGACTCGTTCTTGGCAACATCCTCCGTGCGGTCGTTCCCGACATTCGTCGTCTCGTCGTTCTCGACGACGTTGTCCTGGTTCTTCTCGGCGTGGATGTAGAGCTGCTCCTCGCCCTTCTTGTCCTCGAAGCGGATCTCGTTGAAGTTCTCGGGCGTGCCCTTCTTGGTGCTTCGGCTCTTGACTCCGCTCTGGGTCTTGTTGTCCGGCAGGCCGTAGGGCACCGGGTTGTCGCCGTTATAGACGCGGCCGGTGATGATCGGCTGGTCCGGGTCGCCCTCGAGGAAGTCGACGATGACCTCCTGGCCCATGCGCGGGATCTGGATGCCACCCCAGCCCTTGCCGGCCCAGGGAGACGAGACGCGGATCCAGCAGGAGCTCTTCTCGTCGGACTTGCCCTCGCGGTCCCAGTGGAACTGCACCTTGACCCGGCCGTGCTTGTCGGTCCAGATCTCCTCGCCCGACTTGCCGACCACGATCGCCGTCTGCGGGCCCTGGACCACCGGCTTGGGCGTGACGCGCGGCGCCCGGAACTGCCGCTGGCCGTCGATCGCCGTGAACCGGCAGTGGCAGAGCGACTCGCCCTTGGCGGCGCCCTCGGACTCGTAGGCGTCCGAGCGCAGCTCGACCGCACTCGAGACGATCAGGTACTCCCGGTTCTGGTCCTCGCGCGGATAGTCGGTCAGCTCGAACAGGCCGCCGGAGGCAAGCCCGGCCACGTCGCCCTCGCCCTCGACCCGCTCGAACTGGCAGTGCAGCTCCTCCAGGCGGACCTTGGCGTAGGTGTCGCCGTCGCCGCTGGTCAGGTATTCGCCGGGATAGTCGTAAACCTCGCAGTCGGCCTGGCCGTGCTCGAAGGGCTTGTTAAGGCGCACCTCGAGATCCGCCTTGGGCTTCTCGAAGTCGAAATCCCTCAGCGTGTAGGCGCCGGGCTGCACCTCCTTCTGCACCGACCAGCCGGAAACGTGGTCGCGCTCGCGCTGGCCGCCCTCCTCCGGCGGATAGTAGGGCACCTGCTCGTAGCCGGCACTCGGCTCGTGCGCGCTCGCCCCGTCGGCCAGCACCAAGGTGTGCTTGCCGTCCTCGTGCAGGAAATAATAGTAGATGCCCTCCTGCTCCATCAGGCGGCTGACGAAGTTGAAGTCCGTCTCGCGGTACTGCACGCAGTACTCCCAGGTACGGTAGCTGCCGCTCAGCTTGTCCTCGAAGTCCGTGAAGCCCTGGTCGCCGAACACCTGCTTGATGATGTCCGGCACGGTCTTCTCCTGGAAGATGCGGTTGTCGGCGGTGCGCGTCAGGAACCACAGCCAGGGCCTGAGCGTTGCCCGGTAGCGCGCGAAGTTGCCCGAGGCGCCCGCGTAGCAGAACTGGCTGGCGAAGCCGTTGAAATACCGCATCTCCCCGCTCTGCGGCATGTCCAGGCGGACCGTCAGGTTCTCGCCCAGCACGTCCTCCAGCTCGATCTCGTGGTCCTCGCTGAGCAGCTCCAGCTCGAAGGCCGACAGGCGGCCCAGGCTCTCACTCGCCCGCATGGAACGGAACAACAGCACGTCCTCGCCCAGAGGACTGGAGACGGCGATCCGTCTTTCCGCCTGCTTTAGCAACATCTCCCGCTCCCCATTCACCGCGATGTTATCGCAGTCGGCGCAGATTGCCTAGGCAAAGGAGCACGTTATCCTCGGATCGTCGCACGCTTTTCGCGGCGCGTCCCGGGGTTGTCCCATTGCCTCGATCATGCCCGTGCCACCATCCGACGGCCGGGGCCACTTTGCAGTGAGTATAGTCACATTTCGACGAATAGGGTCTTCGGCTCCGGTGCTTCGCCTCGGCGGGCATGCACCGTTCCGCGGCCCTTTGTGATAGAATCGTCTCGCCCCCACCAGAAGGAGCG
>CAMYMY010000233.1 GCA_947259625.1 uncultured Kiloniellales bacterium
CATTTCATGCCGATCTTGGCCGCGACGGCGGCGACCTGGCGCGTGTGGTTCGACTGCACGCCGCCGATCGTGACCAGCGTGTCGCAGTTCTGCTCGATCGCCTCGGGCACGAGGTATTCCAGCTTGCGGATCTTGTTGCCGCCAAACGCCAGGCCGCTGTTGCAGTCCTCCCGCTTGGCCCAGATCTCGACGCCGCCGCCCAGGTGGGCGGAGAGCCGTTCCAGCTTCTCGACCGGCGTCGGGCCGAACATGAGCTTGTGGCGTGGAAACTTCCCTGCGACGTCGAGCATCGGCTGTCCTCCCTGGTTCGAGAGCGCGGGCCTCGATGTTACACCAAAGGTCATGATCAGCGACCCTTGGACCATCCGCCCATAACCATAGGGAAACTTCTGGGTGACAGTGTGGCCCGCGAGTCGGCGAGCCGTCGTCAACGAGCTTCAAAAAGGGACCCTGAATGAAATCCCGCCCCGCCTTCTGGCTCTTCATCGCGGCGCTTTGCCTGGCCTGGCCCGCTCTGGCGGAGGAGGACTCGCCCGGCGGCGAGGGCGAAGCCGAAAGCGAAGCCGGGGATGCCGACAGGCCCGTGCCGAGCGGGCCTCGCGAAAGGCCTTTGTGGGAGATCGGCGTCGTCGGCGGGGGCGGCTGGTTGCCCGACTATCCGGCCGCCGATCAGAATCACGTCAACGGCATCGCCCTGCCTTACGCCGTCTATCGGGGCGAATTCTTCCGCGCCGGCGACGGCGCGGGGCCGCGCGGCCTCTTCGTCGACATACCGTGGCTCGAGCTCAATGTCGGCCTCGACGCGTCCTTCCCGGTCGACTCGGACGACAACGACGCGCGGCGCGGCATGGACGACCTCGACTACCTGCTCGAAGCCGGCCCCAAGCTGATCGGCAAGCTGTTGGCGGACGATCCGGTGAACGAGCTCGATCTGTCCTTGGCGGGGCGGGTCGTTCTGTCGACCGATTTCAAGGGCGTCGGCTATCAGGGCCTGACCGTCAATCCGGCGATCACCTATCGGCGCAACGGCCTCTTCGACATCGACCTGCGCGCCATCGCCGCCGTCGGCGCGACCTTCGGCTTCGACGGCTTCAACGAGTATTTCTACGAAGTCGGGCCCGCCGACGTGCGAGCGGACCGGCCGCGCCATCGTGCCGACCCGGGCTATGTGGGCAGCGAGGTCAGCCTCGGCTTGTCCTGGCGGCTTGTCCTGGAGCGTCACCGAGCGGATCCAGCTCTTCGGCGGCACCCAGATCGGTCTCTGGACGGGCTCAGCCAACGACGACAGCCCGCTCCACCGGGACGAGGTGACCTATGCCGTGGGCGGCGGTCTTCGCTGGACCTTCTTCGCCAGCGACCGCAAGGTCCGGCATTGAGCCTCTGTCGGCGAGGCCACCACCATGAAAAAGGTGTCAGGAACCTTTTTCTAAGAAACTCTTTCTCGATCCAACATTTTGAAAAAGCGATATAATACATGAGAAAAAGGTTCCTGACACCTTTTTTCCATGACAGACTGTGGGAAGGGAGCGCGGCGCTAGAGACCCAGATAGCCCTCGAGGTTCAGGCGGAAGATGGCGAAGACCAGCAGGAAGCCGACGAACTCCAGCGCCGTGATGACGATCAGCAGGAAGACGATGCGCCGCGCCATGGGCCGCATGGGTTGCCAGACGCGCCGCATGTACCAGCGCCAGGGCGCCAGGCCGGACCACCGCCGCCACTGGCGAAGGTACTTGTGAAGGCCGTATCCCCACGAGTTGAGGCTCGTGTCCACCTCGCCCTTGCGCGCTTCGCGCTCGGCCTCGGGCGTGCCGCTGTAGTCGTCGGTGACGACGAGCTTGGCGCCGCCGCCGCTGGGCCCGCCGCCGGGCTCGACGCGGAACGTGGTCCGTGTCTTGAGCCCGCTGGCGTAGGTCACGGCAAGACCGTGCGACAAGCGCTCGACGGAGAACCGTGTGTCGATTTCGCGATCGTTGCTCTCGTTCAGCGCGGCCCAGCGGATGATACCGCCGCCGAGGTCCTCCCAGCGCCGGAAGACGTAGGCGGGATTGATGCGAAACAGGCGCTCCACGTCCTGGCAGAAGCCGAACAGCTCCTCGGCTTCCAGCCCCGTCTCGACGACGACCCAGGCCGCGTCGTTTTCCTCCGCTTCGCTCGCGTCCGTATCCGGCGTGGGCTCCATCGACCGGGCTTCCCTTAGCCGGGATGGGGAACGACGAGCAGCGGCGTCTTGAGCGCGCGCACGAGGGTCTCCGGCGTCATGCGCGAGCGCAGGCCGGGCGTGCCCTTCGGCCGGGGGGCGCCGACGACGACCAGGTCGTAGGTCCCCGACCGCTCGGCCTCGGCCAGGCAGTCCGCCGGTTTGCCGAGACTGACACCGTTCTCGTAGGCGATCTTGCGCTGCTCGGCCGCGCGTGCCAGGCGGGCGACCTCCAGGCCGATCTCGCGGGCCAGCTGGTCCTCCACGTACTTGCCGAAGCGGGCCCGGGTGACCGCGTTGTTGAGCCAATCGTCGCCCGTCATCCCCTTCCAGAAATCGGGCACCACGACCAGGTGAAAGAGCTTGCCGCCCGCGCCGAGCAGGTCCAGGGCGGCCTCCTCGGCGGCGCGCGCGCCGTCGCTGCCGTGGCTGGCCAAGAGGATCGAACGCGGGTTCATGGAATTACCCGTAAAGAAGAAACCCGGCGCCAGCAACGGCGCCGGGTCAGGACTGCCTGTCACGCCCGCTAGTTTACGAGGAGGTAGACCCCGAGCGCGATCAGCATGGCGAACAGGAGCGCCATGAAGTCCTCGCGGCGGTCGCTGGCGAAAATCGACAGGGCCGAGCCGCGGTGGAACTTCGCGCCCGCTTCTTCTTGAAGGTCGATGTTTTGGCTGTCTTTCGACGTCATTTTGCGGCCTCCCAATCAGATGGTTTCGCTGACGAACAGCAGGATCACGATCAAGGACAGAACCGCCTTGGTGGTTCCGACGATGCCGCCGATGACAAGGGGCTGTCCGCCCGCCTGCTTCATCGCCGCGAGGGTGATCTGCATGCCCAGACCGGTCAGGCCGAAGGCGAAGAGAAGGGTGATCCATTGCCTGAACTTGCTGATCTTCTTCGCCGTGTGCCGGACCACCTTGGTCGCCGTCTTCAAGACCTTGTTGGCGTCCTTGGACAGGACGTTCGCGTTGAAGATGCCGCGGATGACGGTCTCGTCGTCGATGGTCATGACCTTCCTGTTCTGGATCAAGCTGGCCAGGGCCTCCTTGCGGTCGGCCCGTTGCAGCTTGCCGGCCTCGGCGCCGAGGGTCGCCACCTGCTCGTCCTTGAGCAGCTTTCCGGCGGCGATGTCGTTGTCGAAGTATTTTCCCTTGTAGTGCTGCGCCGGGGCGAACACGCCGGTCGAGGACAGCGCGAACATCAGGATGAAGCCGAGCACGAAGACCGGGAACTTCTCGAAGATCACGGTGCCGACGTTGACCTGGGGGCCGGCCGTCGTTTCCTCGAGACGCACGTACCAGACGGCAAGCCACAGAACGATGATCGGCAGGAACAGAACGCGGGTGATGTTGAAGATCTCGGCGACCTTCAGGGTCTCGATGCCGTCCGGCTGATAGGCCAGCGCGGCGCCCGCGACCTGCGCCGAGTTCAGGATGCCGGTCCCCGCCCAGGCGCCGAACTGGATATGACCCAGATCCAGCAGGTGCCCAATCACCGGGAACAGGAACATGCAGCCGACGCCCCAGATCAGGATGGTGCCGATGGTATAGGCGATCTCCACCGACTTGGCCTGGACGACCGGCGCGGCGGCGACCGTCGCCGAGACGCCGCAGACGCCCATGCCGGCGGACAGCACGCCGCCCATGGAATTCGGGATCTTTCTGCGCCGCCCCAGCCACAGGACCATGCCGACCGCGCCCAGAACGAAAAAGCCGACCATCACGGCCGACAACTTTCCAAGCGCCGCCAGTTCGGCCAGGCTGTAGAGCGTGCCCAGCAGGATGACCCCGGTCTTGAGGCCGAGCCGCGACAGGCGCACCCCGTTCTCCGCCCACTTGGGGATGCCGAAGACGTTGACGGTAATGATCCCGGCCAGGATGCCGAGTACCACGTAGTTGAGGCCCAGCACGTCGTGCAGGTACTTGGCCCCCATCACGGGGCCCAGGCCCTTGCTGGCCACGGCGACCAGCGGCGCGCCGTACCAGCGCACCACCATGGCGATCAGCAGGATGAAGATGCCCCCGGCAATGGAGGACATGTAGTAGTCCAGGTTGCCTTCCTCGTGCTTGCCCCACCAGTGCCAAGCGCCGATGAGGACGCCGATGGCACCGAAGGCATAGCCCATGCCGACCATTTCGCCGACGTACTTCTTGGCCTTGAGAAAGCCGATAATGCCATCGGCCGCGCCCGTCCCGGCCAGAACGGCGATCGCCACGAAGATGACCCCCATGATCAAGAGAGCCGGATGCTTCTTGGTATAGACCATGATCCTGACGTCCTCCCCTCCTTGTCTGTGTTCGGCCGCATGCGCCGGAACGAGACCAGGCATACGTCCCACTGGTCCGAACCCTTGCCGCCAAGGGCCGTGCGACGGCCTTGGCGGCAACGGAATCTACGGTCTGATATCAAAAGGCACAGACGCTCCCGGGCGCCTGTTTATTCCGTTTGCCCGCAAACGATGATGAGTTGCCTAGTCACCCATATCCCCGCCGAAAGGAAGAGTCGGTTGTACTCTGTCCCTCAGAGCACACGGGTCTTGGTTGGGATTTAGCCATGACAAACGCTGTTCGTGGATCGACTGAACGTCTCGAAAGGAACAAAGCTGACGACCAGTGCGAAGTCGCGTGTATCACGGCAGTGCAGTTCGAAATGCCGAGATGTTTTCGACGAGATGCTCCTTTGACGATGTTCCGGTCAGAATCCAGCCGTCGAACTCCTGGTTCAGGATGAAGTCATAGCCTGCCCTGATAGCACTCGCCTTGTCTCGATCTTCGACGAGCTTACCCATGGCAAGCGGGCGGTTTACGAGAATTCCGATGCTATGTTCACGCGCCAATTCAAAGGCGGGCTGCAGGCTCGTGTCTTCCCGATTGAACGGAAACTGGATAAACCGGTAGCGGCCAGAAACACAGGCAAGCCTGACTGTTTCGATATCGCTCGCACTCGCGCCAAACGCGTTGATACCACAACTCTCGGCGAAATCGATCGCTCTCAAGACACCATCGGAAAGAATGTTTGCAGAACTTGCCTTGTGAACTTGAAGCAGATCTATATGTCCCAAAGACTCAAGACTGGACTCGATACTCCCGACAAGTTTTTCATACGAATGATCGATGCTCGTCGTGGCGGAAGACGCCTCCCAGAACTCACCCATTTTCGTCGCGATCGTCAGTTGGTGCCGCAGTTCCGGAGAAGACGCCAAGAAGGCACCGAGCAGGCTTTCACTGGACGCGTAGGCCGGTGCCGTGTCGAAGAATTTGATACCCTGGTCTACGGCCATTGAAAGAAGCTCCATAGAGTCCCGAGGGGTTGGAGGAGCCACGTTCCGGATTCCCCAAGTTCGGCCGATTGAAAGCAGACCGAGACCGAGTTCGATATTTGACATGGCTAAACCGCATTTCCCAGATGAGCTTCGACCGCGTCGGACCGGACAGCTGTCCATGGCACGGTCGTGGACGGCGCCCCGGGACCGAGGCTCCTAGGCGTGGCAGGGCGCGCTCTCCGCGCGCGAGCGGTAGAGGGCGATCCGGGTGCGCGGGTCGGGCTGCAGACGCTTGACGGTCGCGTCGCGGAGCGTCTCGGCGATCAACTGGAATCGGCCGGGGTCCATGCCCTCGGCCAGCAGCACGTGGCCGAGCCCGCCGACCCGCCAGGCATAGGCGAGGCGAAGACCCCGGTGATAGGCGCTCAGGGCCTCGGTCATGCCGTCCGGCGCCGGTGCGCGGATCAGGCTGATCTTGCAGCCGCGGGTGCCGGCATATCCGATCAGGTCGCGATCCTGCAGGTCCGCGGCCTGGGCCAGCCGCACCGTGGCAACGCGCAGCTTGGCGGCGGAGAGGTCCGGGACGAAGCGTGCCGGATCGGCAAGAACGGGCGCGACGGCCGCATCGCCGGCCTCGTCGAGCCTCCAGTCGTCGTGGGCGGCCCAGGCCCGCGCGAGCCAGACCTGGTCTGTCGCCCGGTCGACCTCGCGGACCACGAGCAGACCGGCGACCACCATCAAGAGCGCGATGCCGGCGGCCAAGGACGTCCATAGAAGGCGGCGCGCGGCCCTGACCTTCGGCAGCGCCATCGCGGGCGCCTGCACGCTGTCCTTCAGGACCGAACGCAGCTTGGTCAGCACGGCGACCCGCCGGGCCAATTCCGCGTCCTCGGCGACGGCGCGGGCGACGCGGGCGGAGTCGCGCGCGCCCAATTCGCCGTCGACATAGGCGTTCAGCTCCTCGATGGAGACAATTTGTCGGTTCATCCACTCCGTTCCCGCGTCTCGAGCGGCATGGCCCGGACGTTGTCCTTCTCGATCAAATTCAGCAGGCTGCTCCGTGCCCGGCTGATGCGGCTCATCACTGTTCCTTTCGGCACACCCAACAACTCCGCGGCCTCCGCATAGCTCAAACCGGCAAGATCGATCATCGCTATGATGTCGCGGTGATGGGGCGCCAGGCGTTCCAGCCCGCGTTGCACTGTCAACCCGGATATTAAACGCTCTTCGGCATTCCAATCATCCCTGGCGGATTCGGAAAGTGCGTCGTAGAGCCGCTCGGCCCGGCGCTGGCGGCGGATTTCGTCGACCAGGGTGTTCCTCAGAATGCGGAACAGCCAGACGCGAAAGGCCTTTTCGTCGCTGGGAACGGCCTTGGCGGTCAGCGCCTTGAGGCAGGAGCTCTGAACCAGGTCGGCCGCACGGCTGCGGTCTTTGGTCAACCCCAGCGCATAGCCGAAAAGCCGCGACATGTGGGTCTTCAGCCAGTTTCGCCTGATCCGGTCCATTCGTCGACTGTGCGCTTTCCCCCCCGACCGCCCGGCGGAAATTCGAACACCACCCCCGGACGTCGACATAAAGTTACCATGATATCCCTATAAAGTGTCATGATATTTCCGGACGCGCCCGGCGACCCTCAGGGTCTGGAATGGAATTATCGATACGTTTGGTCGCGGCGAAATCGGCCCGCTGTTAGGAGCGAGGAGGAAGGACATGCCGGGCATATTCGACGACGAGCGACGCGGCAGCGGGGACCCCACCCCACCGCGCCGCCCGCTCCTAACCCTGGCGGGAATTCGCTCCCGCCAAACGTATCGATAATTCCGTTCCAGACCCTCAGGCCGAAGGTCCATCCAATTGCTCGGAGCTGACGCAGAAATATCGGTCGGCCAGATATTTCCGCTTGTACGAGCGGACGTCGTAGTGGATCCAGGTGGGAGCGATGCTCGCCGGTTCCAGCGACTTGCGGTCGGCCGCGCTCCAGCCGATCTGCGCCGCGCTCCGCTCCGACAGCACGCCGCGAATTTCGTCGCAGCGGCGCATGTCGTCCCGCTTGTCCTCGCCGGGCCCCAGCGGCACGTCGAGATCGATCGCCTTGCCGTGGTGATTGGTGCTGGTGCGGTTCTTCATCTTGTTGTTCTCGGCGCAGCGGTATCCCGAGCTGATCACGAAATTGTACTGCGGCAGGTAGAATTTCAGCGCGCGCACCGCCCACAGCAGCATCTTGTGGACGCCGGGATATTCATAGAGGTGGTAGGCCTCGACGTGCGGCTTGCCGGTCCGGTATTCGCCCTTGAAGCGGCCCTGGCCAAAGCCCTCGCAGCGGGCGCAGGGACAGGCCAGGCGCCCGAAATCGATCGGCTGGTCGGCGGCGAACTGTTCGATCGCCGCGAAGGTCGCGGCGTCGACGACGCCGTCCGGCGCGTCGCGCTTCATGTAGTCCTGCTGGAACTTGACCACCTGGAGCTCGGTGCCGGGGCCGAAATCGCCGTCCGGCACGGTGCCGCGAAACCCGGCCAAACGCATTTGCAGCTCGACGACTTCGCCGCCGTCGCTGCCCCTGGCCAAGGTCGTGCTCCCGTATGCCATCGTTCTGCCATCCCTTGTCGACGCCGCAGGGCCGGCCCGGACTCACTTCGCCGCTCCAATGCCCGGTGCTCCGGCCGACCCGCGCAGCTTGTATCATCCCTGCCACTTATACCACAGGTCGCCGAACTTGACCTGTGGCATGAGGTCGCACGGGCATGGACCTCTTGAGGGGGTGGGTCCGCGGGCGCGCCTCCAGGCCGTCGATCCGACTCCCTTCGGCCGGGGTGACGACGGTTTGTCTCAGAGTCCGACTCAAAATGAAGCGCGTAATATCAATGAGTTGGAAGACCCTCCTTGTCGTCGCCGGGCTTGACCCGGCGATCCAGGACAGCGTTCGGGACCGGCAAATCCTGGATGGCCGGATCAAGTCCGGCCATGACAATCTATCGCGTGATATAGCGAACGCATTGAGCCGTTCTTGCTCATTTTGAGTCAGGCGCTCAGGTCGCCCGCGCCGTCCCGGCGTCGGGTTCGCCAGCGGCCCAGGCCGTGGCCGAACATGGCCAGGCCGAACAGGCAGGGCAGGATCGCCGAGGCCAGCATGAAGAACTGCGGGAAGCGGCGGGCCCACTCGGGCCCGCTGCGGACCGGCGAGACGAAGCCCTCCAGGCCGACGGCCAGGCTGCCCAGGGTCAAGAGGCCGCCGACCAGCAGCCAGAAGCCGGCCTCCAAGCGGCGAAGCGGCGCGGGCAGGCCGCGGATCGTGAAGGCCGGCCGCCCGGCGGTCGTGTCGGCCGCGTCGGCCGCGTCGCGCTCGAGCAGGTCGTACCAGGCGGCCAGCGCCAGCAGGCTGCCGACCCCGATGACCAGGGCGAAGCCGAGGATCAGGTGCAGCAGCGCGGCCTCGGGCGGCGGCTGGGAGCCCTGGTTCAAGGTGTCGATCAGGAACAGCGGCAGATCGTAGGCGCCGTGGTTCAGCGTCGGCGCGGCCAGGGCCAGCACGCGGAACAGGGCCGCCCGCCCCGGCGCCGGCCGGGGGGCCAGCCGGGACGCCAGATGCGCGAGGCCCAGGAAATAGCCCATCAGCATGGCGTTGATCACGTGCGAGGGCACGGCGGTCATGGCCCGGGCGGCGGCGGTCCGGCCCCAGTCGTCGGACTTGACCAGGTAGAGCAGGTTCTCGAAGGTCGCGAAGCCGAGCGCGACGGCGACCGAGAGCACCAGGGCGTCGACCGGCCGCTCGTAGTCCTCGTGGCGCAGGGCGATCCAGACCACGATCAGGTACTTGCAGGCCTCCTCCGGCAGCCCGGTGCCGAGGAAGGCGCGCGACAGGCCGCGCAGCAGGCGGTCGTCGATCTGCCGGATCGCGAGGTCGAGCGGCAGCTCGACGGCGACCGCCAGGATCGAGGTCGCGGCGCCCAGCAGCACCGAGGTCCAGACGATCTCGGCGCTCAGGTGGTACTCCTGACGGGCGTTGAAGTAGACCAGGAGCAGCAGCCCGGGAATCACGGCGGCGATTGCTATGGCCAGGGACATGGGCGCTCTCCTCCGCTCCGCCCGCTCAGTCTTCCCTGAGCCGCAGGTCGACGACGAAGCTGCCCTCGTCGCGCGCGCGCCAGAGCACGTCGTACTCGACCGGCAGGCTCTCGCCCGCGCCGCGCAGCTCGGCGTGGCACAGCCGCCCGTGGCCCTCGCCGGCGACCGCGGCCTGGCGGATCTTCTCGAGCCGCAGGACCTGGGCGCCGAGGCCGGTCACCGCCTCGTTGTCCAGGGCGATGTCGATGACGACCTCGCGGACCATCGGCGCGGCGCAGCCCGGCAGGCGGACCGGCAGGGCGTCGTGGACCGCCAGGCCCGCCACCGAGGCCATAAAGAGCGCGCCGATCACCGCGCCCGCGCGCGAGACGCCGCCGGCCCGGCGCAGTCGGTCGATCGACTCCTGGGACAGCAGGCCGAGCGCGTCGATGGTGCGGGTCTTGCGCTCGGCGCGCTCGACCACCAGGGGCTTGCCGCCGGCGGCGACCAGCGCGGCCAGGACGAAGCCGGCCTTGGAGCCGAAGCCGATCAGGGCGTCGAGCAGCGCCGGCAGCAGGACGACGGCCGCGCCGAGCGCCCAGAGCTTGCGGTAGAACAGCCAGGGCAGGGGGAACAGCAGGCCCCACCAGTTCCAGCTCCAGACGAAGGGGTGGCCGCTCGCCCGCGCGCGCTCCCAGAAGGCGACGTAGGGCCCGGGGTTGCGCCCCAGATAGAGCCGCAGGCCGTCCTCCCCGAAGGCGGCCCGGGCCGTGACGTCCGGCGCCGTGTCGTCCGCTATTCGGCCGTCCTCGCTCAAACGCGTTGCTCCCAGGCGGCGGGTTTCCGGCGGCGGGCCGGGGCCCGATCCGGCGGCCAGTCTAGGGTTCGAGGGTTAACCCGAGGTTGCCGGCCGGGCGGGGCCGGGCGGCGGGCCGGTGGAGGGATCGGCGGGTCGTGGGTCAGGTTGAATTCGGACGTGCCGGAAGCACGAAGCGGACGCTCATATCGGCTTAGTGTCTGAAAACGGTCATCGTTCCGGTGCGGCGATTGCATCCGAGATTTTTCAGGCTTCTCCAACACCCACCGCCCGTGCCAGCAGCCCCAGCCTTCAGCGGCGGGTGTCCGAGAACATTTCACAGTATCAGGCCTCAAGAAGCCAGAGATCGATACTTGTAATCGGCCGTCACCGAGTAGCGCCTCTGGCACGTCTTGAACTATCCTGAACGAAGACTTCTCCGCTTGAGTAAGAGTTCCCGAGTTGTTGCACTGCCGCGTTACGAACCTGGAGCAAGAAGGCCAAGCGGTTCGCTTGCGGAGGGCCGCTATATGACCTGCGTTCTTCCTCGGTATCCTAAGCTCTGTTTTGATGGGGTTGATGGCGCGACTTGACCTTGCTTCTGCACGCAGCCACCTACAATGCACCGAGCGGCTCTTGGCGGTTATTCCCCAAGAAAGAGATTTATTGCGAAGGGAAGCACAATAGGCAAAATCGGGATCACGATTGTGCCCACAAAGGCCTGTAGAGATCGAAAATCGAAAGGCCAGACCGGTATCTCTTTGTGAAGGCGGCTTATTGCCGCGTCGAGTGCAGAGAAGGTTTGGACCGCCGTGAGGCCTTTGTCGTCCAAGCTCGCATTCGCAAGCTCGTTGAATAGTCGCTCGCACTTTTGGCTTGCAGGCTTCAGGAACCTCTCCCTGGCGTCACTCATTTGTCGATGGGCGGCTCCGAGTGGCGAAAAGAAAAGTAGCGGCGCGATGATCAAATAGCCCCCTAGGAAGATTGGATTTCCTACGTCCGCGCCCAGGGGACTGTCCTGAATGACGATCTTATCGACCACCTTTAGGGAGATGTAGATTCCCAAAATGAAGATGGTCAGGTTCAGCAGCATTGCGACGTCTCCGATCTTGCGGAGACCGCAGCAACGGTCTGGGTGCAAAGATTGAATCCTGACTGGGAAATTCCTCTTGTTGAAGAACTCGTGAAGACCCCACGCTAGGACCGAGCCCCGCCAAAGCAGATTGAGAACCCAATATACGAGGACGGTCTGGACCAGGGCCGCGCAAAGACCGACGGTCGTAAGTCCCCGCCCTTGTGTCGATGCAGAACCAAAGATCTCCCCATTCGTGATCCAGCTCGTGAACACCTGGTGATCAAGAATCTGATCAAAGTAAAAAGAGTTGGAGGTGAGCGAAAGGCCCGCCGCGGCACCTGTGATCCACCAGCTGTTGAAACGCCGATCCAGCCAAGTATAGAACTCGTCCAGCCCAGCTTGTCTTTCACGGCCCTGGTTAATTTGTTCCGTCAGAAATGCAAAGAGTTTCGGTATTTCCAGATAGTATTTTTGAGTGAGCGATACTACGAAGGGAAAGAGAAAAACTATCGATATCGACCAGCTGATGTTGTCGAAAAACGATAGATAGCCGGGTTCGGCCTTCGGAGGCTCTGACAAGCTCGCCCAAAGGGCCAACGGCAGGGACACAGAAAGGAAAAACGCAATTCCCAACCCGACAGGCGAAACACCCGTCGCCACAATAGCTCCCATTATTGGCTCTTTCCGGAACACTGTGGACAGGGGTTTGGGATGCTTGGTCATCGAGTATCCGGTTGTTTGGCCTTGCTAATCGGACCAAGTGATCAAGGCTTTACGCAAGGCTCTGCAAGAAAACTTGCGATCCATTTAGTGCGTCGGCAGCTAGCCAGCCTAGAGAGCACCGGGCAATATGCGCATTCAATTTGCCCTCATCTATGCGCTTTCGATGGCGGTTCGGCCCACGCCACAAATGGCCGCTCCGCGTTGCAAGCACCCCTGCCGATAGCCGTGCGCCGGGGTCTGCCGCTGGGCAGAATGCAGACGTTTCGGGGTTTGTTCCGTCGGGATTTCAATCGGAGTCACGACCACCCTCCCGCCTCCGTGGCGGCGGCGCTTCGCCTGTGCTAGAGTCCCCGCGGCCCATCGGGTCAAGGGAGATACGGACAATCAAAGGGAGGAGGCCTATGAGACGGTTAGCAAGCATCCTGGTTGCGCTCGTTCCGCTTCTGCTGGTTAGCACGCTTCTGCTGGTCAGTACTGGGGCCGGCGCCGAGACCTTCGTGCGCATGGTCTCGGGGCCCGCGGGCGGCAGCTGGTACCCGCTCGGCGCCAAGATCGCCGAGGTCCTGGGCAGGGAGGTTCCGGGCATCGCCACGTCCAACGGGCCCGGCGGCGGCGTCGGCAACGTGAAGGACGTCAACGCGGGCAACGCCGAGCTCGGCTGGAGCTACGGGCACACGGCCTACAACGGCCTGGCCGGCCAGGGCAAGTTCGCGGCGGCGCAGCCCAATGTGCGCCATTTCGCGACCCTCTACCCGGCCGCGTTCCAGACCGCGGTGCCGGCAAGCTCGCCGATCAAGAGCTATGCCGACATGAAGGACAAGAGCCTCAGCCCCGGCAAGCTGACCTATTCGGGCTATGCCGCGGCCGAGGTCGTGTTCCGGCACTACGGCCTGACCTTCGACCAGGTCAAGCAGAGCGGCGGGACGATCCACCACGTCGGCTATACGGATTCCGTGTCGCTGATGAAGGACGGACATCTCGACGCGTTCATGGCCTTGACCAGCGTGCCGCAGGCGTCGTTCATCGACCTCGACTTCAACCCCGGAATCCGCTTCATCGGGATCGAGCCCGAGGTCATGGGCGAGATCGTGAAGGAGAACCCGGGCTATCTAAGCACGGTGATTCCGAAGTCCGCGTATAAGGGCATGACCGAGGACGTCCCAACGCTCGGCGTCGTGACCGTGCTGGTCATCAACAAGGACGTCCCCGACGACGTGGCCTACAACATGGCCAAGGCGCTCTGGGACAACCACGGCGAGTTCGTGAAGGTCAAGAAGATCTGGAACTCGGTCAGCCTGGACAACGCCTTGCGCGGCGCGGCCATACCGGTCCATCCCGGCGCCCAGCGCTATTACGACGAGAAGGGCGTGAAAAAGAAATAGCGGGCCTGCCGGCTCGGGCGCCCCTTCGGGCCCGACCGAAAGAGAGCAGAGGTGGATCACGATGTTGGCGACGCCTTCCCGCAGTTTGTCATGGCCGGACCTGATCCGGCCATCCAGGGACTCTCGGCCGCAAACGCCGTCCTGGATCGCCGGGTCAAGCCCGGCGATGACAAGGAGGGTTTGGTCGGCCTCCTGATGCCGCACGCTTCGTTTTGAGTCGGGCTCCCAGGGGGCGCTTTCTTTCTTCCCGACCCGAGCCGCGCGCGCCCAGGCCCCCAGGCGTCCCCATGGATCAGGTCCCGGACCAGGTCGCATCCGAGGAAGTGAAGGAAGCGTCGCTTCTGGAAACGGTGCTGCGCGACCGCCGGCTCAGCCTGCCCATGGTCGTTGCGCTCGTCTGCTCGGTCCTCAGCATCGCGCTGGCGCTGTTCCATCTCTACGTCGCCGAGTTCGGCACGCCCGACTCCCGGTCGTTCCGGGGCACCCATCTCACGGTGATGCTGGTGCTCGCGGTCCTGCTCAAGCCGCTGTTCCGAAAGTCCCTGACGGAGCCGCTGGTGATCCCGGGCGGCCGCGGCAACGCGAAGCGGGTCGCCGGCTTCGCCGTCGACCTGGCGCTGGTCGGGCTCGGGTTTCTCGTCCAGGTCTATACGCTCGCCGACGTGACCGCGTTCCAGTCGCGCGAGGGGGCGCTGCTCGCTTCCGACGTCGCCGTCGGGTCGGTCCTGGTCCTGCTGGTGCTGGAGGCGACGCGGCGGGCCGTCGGCTGGACCATGGTCTGCCTCGCGTCCTTCTTCATCGTCCACAGCCTCTACGCGCCCTATTTCTTCGGCCTGCTCTACGGGCCGCCGACCCCCTTCGAGCGCTACATCGACGTGATCTTCCTGCGCACCGAGGGGATCTACGGGATTCCGGTCTATGTCGCCTCGACCTACATCGTCCTGTTCATCCTGTTCGGCGCCATCCTGATCCGCTCCGGGGCCGGCCGCTTCTTCATCGACCTCGCCATCGCGCTGACCGGGCACCGCACCGGCGGCCCCGCCAAGGCCTCGGTGGTGGCCAGCGCCTTGATGGGTACGATGTCCGGCTCGGCGGTCGCGAACGTGGTCACGACCGGCTCGTTCACGATCCCGATGATGCGCAAGCTGGGCTACCGGCCCAGGTTCGCGGCGGCGGTCGAGGCCTGCGCGTCCTCCGGCGGCCAGATCACCCCGCCGGTCATGGGGGCGGCGGCCTTCGTGATCGCGGAGTTCCTCCACGTCAGCTACCTCTGGGTGGTCGTGGCGGCGATCATTCCGACCTTCCTCTACTTCGCCACCGTCTATCTCATGGTCCACCTCGAGGCGGAGAAGCACGGGATCGAGCGGATCGCCAAGGACCGCCTGCCGGCGTTCCGCGCGGTGCTGGCCCGGGGCTGGCACCTGCTGCTCTCGCTGGCGATCCTGGTCGCCTTCCTGGCCGCCGGCTTCACGCCGATGCTGGCCGCCTTCTGGGCGATTCTTTCGATCGTCGCCCTCAGCTTCGTCAACCCGAACACGCGCATGAGCGCGGTCGACCTCTTCGCCGCCCTGGAGACCGGGGTCAGGAGCGCCATGCCGGTGACCATCGCCTGCGCCTGCGCCGGCATCATCATCGGCTCGATGTTCGCCTCGGGGCTGGGTCTCAAGTTCACGAATTCGGTGATCGCGCTCTCGGGCGGCTCGCTCTTCGTCCTGCTGGTCCTGACCGCGCTCGCCGCGATCATCCTGGGCATGGGGATGACGACGACGGCGGTCTACATCACGGTGGCGGCGCTGATCGTCCCGGCGCTGGTCGAGGTCGGCGTGGTGCCGATCGCCGGGCATCTCTTCGCCTTCTACTACGGCGTCGTCTCCGGGATCACGCCGCCCGTCGCCCTGGCGGCCTTCGCCGCGGCGGCGCTGGCCGGCTCGCCGCCGATGAGCACGGCGGTGGAATCGGCCCGGGTCGGGGTCGCCAAGTACTTGGTGCCCTTCGCCTTCGTCTATAACCCGAGCCTGCTGTTCGAGGGGCCCTTGTGGCTGACGGCCTACTCCGGACTGGCCGCGCTGGCCGGCGTCGGCGCCGTGTCGGTGGCGCTCGAGGGCTGGCTCTACGGCCCGCTTTCGCCGGCGCTGCGGGTGCTGGCGGGGCTGGCCGCGGTATGCCTGATCTATCCGCCGGGGCTCGACCCGCTGGGGCTGCCCGGCTATCTCGTGAACGGGGTTGGCGCCGTCGGCTTCGCCCTGATCTACCTGGCGCGCAGCCGCGCGGCCCCAGGCCGCCGGGCCGCCGGCGAAAGGGCCCGGCCATGAAGGCCGTCTTCCTCGGCCGGCCGCTCTACTGGCTGCTCTGGGCGGTCATTGTCGGCGGCCTCTACCTGCTGGGGGCGCTGCGCCTGCACACCCGGGACTTCAACCTGTTCATCCTGATCGTCCTGGCGCTCGCCGCGGCCAGCGTCCTCGTCGTCGTCTGGACCTACCGGAAGGGGGAGCGGATCACCCGCGAGCCCTTCGACGAGGACTGACGGCATTTAGGGTAACGGAATCTCGTTCATCTTCTTGGGCACGTGATAGCCCCTCTGGACGCGGCGATCGCAACGTACCAGCGCTTCACGTTGGGGAACTCGTCGAGGTCGATGCCGTGCCACTCGAAGCGCGAGATCCAGGGCCAGGCGGCGATGTCGGCGACCGAATAGTCGTCGACGATGTATTCGTGCTCGGCGAGCCGCTTGTCGAGCACGCCATAGAGCCGCTTCGCCTCCTTGCCATAGCGCTCCTCGGCATAGGCGCTCTTGCCCTTGTTGAACTTGAGGAAGTGGTGCGCCTGGCCGATCATGGGCCCGAGATCGCCCATCTGCCACATCAGCCACTCCATGACCTGCCAGCTGGCCCGGCCCTCCTTGGGCATCAGCATGCCGGCCTTCTCCGCCAGGTACAGCAGGATGGCGCCGGACTGCATCATGGTGAGGCCGTTTTCCTGGTCGACGATGGCCGGGATCTTGTTGTTCGGGCTGATCTTGAGGAACTCCGGGTCGAACTGCTCGCCCGCGGTGATGTCCACGGCGTGGGCCGTATAGGCGAGGCCGGTTTCCTCCAGCATGATGGAGGCCTTGCGGCCGTTGGGCGTGGTCCAGGTGTAGAGGTCGATCATGCGCGGCTATCCCTTCGGTCTCGTTGATTTGAATCCCGGAAGCGTCCCGTCGACATGTACCACTTTCGATTTCGGCCTTGGAGGGAAATTTCGGCAGGCGCTTATAATACGGGGACACAATACTTATTTCCGGACCGTTGGCAGAACCGGCACCTGCCTCGGCTTGCGGCCCCGCCAGCCGGGCTCGAGCGCGTGGCGGCGCAGGGCCGCGACGTCGGCTTCGCCGAGGCCTCTGGCCAGAACCGCCCGCCGACAAATTAGTATTGTGTCCCCGAATTAGGGCGCCGGCTTCCCTCCTTAAAACGGGGACACAATACTTATTTCTCGGCCGCTGGCGCCGGCTTGCCCTTGGGCTTGGGGCCGCGCCTGCCGGGCTTGAGAGTCCGGCCGAGCCGCGCCTCCAGGCCTTCGACGAAGCCCTCGGAGCCGAGCGGGCGGCCGGTGCGGGCGTGGCGGCGGAGCGCCTCGAGCTCGTCCTCGCCGAGACCGCCGGCCAGGAAGGCCGTCCAATCGGGTGCCAGCTCGAGCAGCGGCGCGGCCGCGACCAGGGCGTCGTCCTGGCCCGCCAAGTGGGCGCGCGCGCTCGACCAGGGCCAGTCCGCCGGCCGGCGCACGAGCCCGGCGCGCAGCGGGTTCAGCTCGACATAGCGCGCCGCGGCCAGCAGATGG
>CAMYMY010000234.1 GCA_947259625.1 uncultured Kiloniellales bacterium
CTTCTCCATCGCGCGCTTCTCCTCCGAGACGAAGCGCCGCAAACGGTTCATGAGGTCGTCGAAGTCGACGTCATGGCCGTCGAAGTCCGGGCCGTCGACACAGGCGAACATCACCTTTCCGCCGACCTTTACCCGGCAGCCGCCGCACATTCCCGTGCCGTCGACCATAATCGGGTTCAGGCTGACCATTGTCTTGATGTCGTGGGGACGCGTCGCCTCGGCACAGGCCTTCATCATGACGGGCGGGCCGATGGCAACCACTTCGTCGATATCCGGGTGCTTGTCTATGGCCGCTTCTATGCCCTTGGTGACGAGCCCCTTGATACCTACGGATCCGTCGTCGGAGCAGATGATCAGCTCGTCGCAGCAGGCTCGGAACTTGTCCTCCCAGAACACCAGGTCCTTGTTCCGGAAACCGACGACGCCGATGACGTAGGCGCCGCCCTCCTTGAACGCACGCGCCTGAGGATAGACCGGCGCCACGCCCAGTCCGCCGCCCACGCAGATCACCTTCTTGGCGTCGCCGATATGGCTGGGCAGGCCCATGGGACCGACCACGCCGTGGAGCGCGGTCCCGACCCGGCAGATCTGCTGCATCTCCTTGGTGGTCTTGCCGACAGCCTGAATGACCAGGGTAACCGTTCCCCTGTCGCGGTCGAAATCCGCGATGGTGAGCGGAATGCGCTCGCCGTGCTCATGCGTGATGACGATGACGAACTGCCCCGGTCGTGCCGCCCTCGCCATCGCTGGATGACGAACTTCCAGCAGGAACGTCACGTCCGAGAAATCCTCTCGGGCGACGATCTCGAACCCCGGCGCGCCTCTTGCCTCGTGTCCGGGCTCGCGGCTCTCGGATTGCTCTTCGGTCTTGGCTTTGGGCTTACCGCTCATACGTGCCAAGAGCAGCCTCCATCTGTATGCGAATTAACGCTAAGGAATTCTGGCTGAGGAACCTTACTGGCCGGTAAATTGCAATCCTCTATCGACCATATTGGCCGAAACCACTCGACCGGCAATGACATAGATCAAAAACCGGGCGAAGACAGATGCCTCCTCTCCAGAGTCCCGCCAACGCAGGTCTCTCTGCGTTTCAAAGCACCGGTTATGCCTTGTAACAGACCCGATCTGGCGGCGGCGAGGGAGATCTGTCTCAGGCGTCGGGATTTGTCCTGTTGCGTTCCCGCAACGGGCCGTTTACTTCCATTCAGCCGATGCCCCATGGCCGTTCGGGAAAGGGAGATAGCGCCGCCATGAAAGCAGCCGTGTGTCACGAATTCGGCAAGCCGCTCGTCGTCGAAGAGGTCGAGATCGCCTCGCCACAGGCCGGCGAGGTCAAGGTCAAGCTGGCCGCCTGCGCGATCTGCCACAGTGACATTCTCTATATGGACGGTGCCTGGGGTGGCGTCTTGCCGGCGGTCTACGGGCACGAGGCGGCGGGTGTCGTCGAGGAGGTCGGACCCGGTGTCACAGGGGCCGAACTCGGCGACCACGTCGTGGTCACCCTGATCCGCTCCTGTGGGTGCTGCCACTTCTGCTCGCAGGGCCAGCCCGTTATGTGCGAGACGACTTTTCGCCTGGACGAGGACGGACCGCTTCGCTCGAAGGACGGCGAGGCCATCCATCAGGGCCTTCGAACCGGCGCCTTCGCCGAGCGTGTCGTCGTGGACGCCTCGCAGGTCGTGCGGGTCCCCAAGGACCTGCCGCTCGACAGCGCCTCTCTGCTCGCCTGCGGCGTCATCACCGGGCTGGGCGCCGTCGTCAACACCGCCGAGGTCCGCCCGGCCAGCACCGTGGCGGTCGTCGGCACGGGCGGCGTCGGGCTGAACAGCGTGCAGGGCGCGGCCCTCGGCGGCGCCAGGACCGTCATCGCCATCGACCTGTCGGACGACAAGCTGGCCGCGTCCAAGGGCTTCGGCGCCACCGACACCGTCAACCCGGCCAAGGAGGACGCGGCGCAGGCCGTGCGCGCACTCACAGAGGGCCGGGGCGCCGACTACGTTTTCGTCACCGTAGGCGCCAAGGCGGCGATCGAGCAGGGCTTCGCCTTGCTATGCCGTGGCGGCACCCTGGTGATCGTGGGCATGCCGGCCTCGGGCGTGACGGCGGCCTTCGATCCGGCCACCTTCGCCAACGAAGGCCAGCGCGTCCTGGGCAGCAAGATGGGCTCGGCGCGGCTGCAGGTCGACGTGCCGAAGTTGGTGGACCTCTACCGGCAGGGCCGTCTCAAGCTCGACGAGCTCATCTCCGGCCGGTACCCGCTCGAGGAAATCAACGAGGCTGTCGCCTCCGCGAGGCGGGGCGAGGCGCTGCGCAACGTGATCCTGTTCTGACCTGCGGCGAGGGTCCCGTGAAAATCCGGAGCATCGAGACCTTCAGCAACGAGTTCGTCGGCATGGTGCGGCTCAGCACCGGCGACGGCGCCGAGGGCTGGGGGCAGGTCTCGCCCTACAACGCCGACATCACGGCGCTGGTCCTGCACCGCCAGATCGCGCCGCACGCCCTCGGCCAAGACGCGCTCGACATCGACGCCCTCGTCGACGCTATCCCCGAGAGGGAGCACAAGTTCCCCGGCTCCTATCTTCGCCGGGCGCTGGCGGGCCTGGACACGGCGCTCTGGGACCTGCGCGGTAAGCGCGAGGGCAAGAGCGTCTGCGAGCTGCTCGGCGGCCGGCCGCGGCCCTTCCCGGTCTATGCCTCCAGCATGCGCCGGGACATCACGCCCGAAGACGAGGCAGAGCGGTTCGTCCATCTCCGGGACGCGCAAGGATACGGAGCCTTCAAATTCCGCGTCGGCAGGGAGTGCGGCCACGACCAGGACGAATGGCCAGGCCGCAGCGAGGCGATCGTCCCGGCGATCCGCGAGGCGCTCGGCGAGGACGTATCCCTGCTGGTCGACGCCAACAGCTGCTACACGCCCAAGAAGGCGATCGAGGTCGGCAGAATGCTCCAGGACTACGGCGTCTGCCATTTCGAAGAGCCCTGCCCCTACTGGGAGCTGGAGTGGACCCGCGAGGTCACCGAGGCGCTCGGCCTCGACGTGACCGGCGGCGAGCAGGACTGCGACCTGCCGACCTGGCGCCGGATGATCGAGCTGCGTGCCGTCGATGTCGTCCAGCCGGATATCTGCTATCTCGGCGGTCTGACCCGTACGTTGCGGGTGGCGAAGATGGCGCAGGCGGCCGGACTGCCCTGCACCCCGCATTCCGCCAATCTGTCGATGGTCACGGTCTTCACGCTGCACATGATGGGCGCCTTAGAGAACGCCGGGCCCTATGTCGAATTCTCGATCGAGACGAGCAAATACTACCCCTGGCAGGACGGCCTTTTCAGCCCGGCCCTGCAGGCGCGGGACGGCAAGGTGCAGATCCCCGACGCACCCGGTTGGGGCGTCGAGATCAACCCGGCATGGCTCGCCACGGCCGAGCACCGGATCAGCGCGCTCGACTGAGGGGACGAAGGGAAGGACAGGACAGCCGCTCATGAAGATCACCGACGTCAAGACCTATGTCGTGGGGAACCCGCCGCCCCATTTCGGCGGCCAGTACTTCATCTTCCTGAAGCTGACGACGGACAGCGGCGTGGAGGGCGTGGGCGAGGTCTACGCCGCGACTTTCGGCCCGCACACGGTCGCGCGGATGATCGAGGACGTCTGCGCGCGCCATGTGATCGGCGCGGACCCCTTCAAGATCGAGCGGCTCTGGCGAGCGGTCTACGGCCGGGGCTACAGCCAGCGCCCCGACGTCTCGCTGGTCGGCGTGCTCAGCGGCATCGAGATGGCCTGCTGGGACATTGTCGGCAAGGAACTGGACAAGCCGGTCTACGAGCTACTCGGCGGGCAGGTCCACGAGAAGCTACGCTCCTACACCTACCTCTATCCAAAGGAGGGGGATAAGGTGGACGTCTACGCCGACCCGGACCTGGCGGCCGAGCGCGCGGCCGAGTCCGTCAAACAGGGCTTCACCGCCGTGAAGTTCGATCCGACCGGACCCTACTCATCTTACGACCCCCGACAGCCCTCCATGGAGGTGCTGGAGCGCTCGGAAGCCTTCGTGAAGAAGATCCGCGAGGCGGTCGGAACCGCAGCGGATCTGCTCTTTGGGACCCATGGCCAGTTCACAGCCTCCGGTGCGATCCGGCTGGCAAAGCGACTGGAGCCTTACGAGCCGCTCTGGTTCGAAGAGCCGACGCCGCCGGAAATGCCGGAGGAGATGGCCAAGGTCGCACGCCAGACCAGCATTCCGATCGCGACCGGCGAACGGCTCGCCACCAAGTACGAGTTCGCCCGCGTGCTCAAGACCGGGGCGGCGTCGATCCTGCAGATGGCGTTGGGGCGGGTCGGCGGCCTGCTGGAGGCCAAGAAGATCGCCGGCATGGCCGAGGCCCACTACGCGCAGATCGCGCCGCATCTCTACTGCGGCCCCATCGAAGGCGCCGCGAACGTCCAGATCAGCGCGTGTTCGCCCAACTTTCTGATCCTGGAGAGCATCCAGACCTGGGGCGGATTCCACGGCGAAATCCTCGAGACGCCCATGCAGTGGCAGGACGGCTATGTCATCCCGCCGAGCGACCCGGGCCTGGGGGTCGAACTGAACGAGGACGTGGCCACAAAGCACCCCTACACCGGCACAGCGCTTCATTTGGAAACGCTGGAAAGACCGGTCGGCGTCACTGGTGAAAGCTGACGGCGACGGACCCGGTCCAGGGGACCCGATGAAAGGGCAATGCGGGGGAGCATACCGATGAGATATGCGTTCATAGGCCTTGGCAATCTCGGCAAGCACCTGGCCGCCAGCTTGCTGCGCGCGGAGATCGAGGTCACGGTCCACGACCTCGACAAGCAAGCGGCGGAGAGCCTGGTCGAGATGGGCGCCCAGTGGGCGGCTTCGCCGAAAGACGCGGCCGAAGCGGCCGACAGCGTGATCACCTGCCTGCCGTCCCCCGCCGCCGCCGTCGCGGTCCTGACCGGCGAGAACGGCGCCTTCGAAGGCCTCGGGGCGGGCGGCACCTGGATCGAGATGAGCACCAACGACCAGCACGAGGTCGAGCGCCTTGCCGGAATCGCCGCCGGACAGGGCATCGCGACCCTGGAGGCGCCGGTCACCGGCGGCGTCCACAAGGCGGCCTCGGGCGAGATCACGGTCCTGGTCGGCGGCGAGGAGGCGGTCTACGAGGCGCACCTGCCGGCGCTCCGGGCGATGGGCGGCGCGGTCTTCCACATGGGACCACTGGGCAGCGCGTCGGTGATCAAAGTCATCACCAACATGCTCGCCTTCATCCACTTGGTCGCCGCGGGCGAGGCGCTCATGCTGGCGAAAAAGGGCGGCCTCGATCTGAAGCAGTCTTTCGAGGCGATCCAGGCGAGCTCGGGCAACAGCTTCGTCCACGAGACGGAAAGCCAGGTGATACTGAGCGGCAGCTACAATATCGGCTTCACCCTGGATCTCGCCTGCAAGGATCTCGGCTTCGCCCAGCAGTTCGGCCGCGAGTTCGGCGTTCCGCTCGAGCTGGCGGGGCTAACCGAACAGATCTTCAAACGTGCCCAGGCCCGCTACGGGGGCGACGCCTGGTCGCCCAAGGTGGTCCAGCTGCTCGAGGACGCGCTCGGCACGGAGCTGCGCGCGCCGGGGTTTCCAGAGGTCCTGGAGGCATAGAAGGACGAACGATCAGGCGGAATCGATTGGCTTGGTCAGGACCAGTTGTTGCGCTGGCGCGAACCCGTTCCGGCCGAGAAAGCCCAAGAGCGGAAAGTTGTTCCAAGTGACCCTCGTCCGGACCCGTTCGACATGCAGCACGTCCAGGTTGGCGAGCAGTTGGGAGAGCAGGGCCGTGCCGACGCCGTGATGGCCAAGCCCCGGTTCGACGCCTATGGTGTCGATGACGGCCGCCGATTCCGCCCGGCCGAACTCCCCGTAATCGACCCGGGCCATGATGTAGCCGGCCACCTGTTCATCGACTTCGGCGACCAATGAGATCCGTACGCCGGTCTCGCTCATCACCTCGCGCAGCTTGGCCTCGAAATAGGCGCGGCGATCGCGCCCGGTCAGCTTGGCGTCGATTCTGACGATG
>CAMYMY010000235.1 GCA_947259625.1 uncultured Kiloniellales bacterium
CGGCGCCATCTACGCGCCCAGCCAGGAGATCAGCTATGGCGGCGGCGCCGACGTCGGCCCGCGCTGCGTGCAGGTCATCGCCCGAAAGGTCAGCTTCCGAGGCAACGCCAACCTCGACAGCAACCAGGCGGCCTGCGACGACCAGGGCGTCGCGAGCATGGATCAGACCCGGGTCAGGCTGTTCGAGTAGACCGATCCGGCACACCAGACTACCAAGCAAACCGCTCTTTCCTGCGCGCGGCCCCGTCCCTCTCGGACGGGGCCGCGTCGCGTCTTGCAGGAACAACTGAGGTCTACGGGCAAGGGTCGTTCCTCGAGACTCGGTCTTCGATCGCACTTCAGAAACAGACACCGATCACGTCCCCCATGCTGAAGAGTTGCCGCGGGCGGCGCCTCGAAGCATGCCAACGTGCCTACAATATCATCTATTCGATTTTTATTTGAACTAAATACGCATCAAAATAATTAGATTAATAACATCATAACTAAACATATTAATTTATTTGTAACAATGAAAATTATTATTTAGATAAGCAAGAATTTTAATTTGATTACAATACAACTGCTAGATAATGGCATTCGAGACAACATGGAAATGACGCGGCACTTCGATGGGAGTTTCGCCGCGCATGAAGAGCTATGTAAGGGGAAGAGCCATGACACGCCCAGAGACTCTGGAAGTCAGTTGGAGCCGTCCGGTCGATTGCGGCGGTAGTCAGGCCGCCTTAACAGGCGGCTGCCCGGGAACCGCCGAAGACGACGGACGTATCGGCGGGTCCGGCGGCTCAGACCCTTCCACGACGCTCACCGAGACCGTCGGCGGGCCCACGGTCCCCGGCATCACGGAGTTGGTGGCGGCCCCGTGTCGTCGGTTCCTGGAGGATGTGAGCGGGGCGTCGCTTCCGCTCGTCGCTGCGGTCATCATACCGATCCTGGGATTCATCGGCCTCGGGACCGATGCCTCCCGCGGTTATCTGGTCAAGGCGCGGCTCGGCGATGCCCTGGATGCCGCGGTCCTGGCCGGTGCCCATGCGAAGGACCCGGCGGACCTGCAATCGGAAATACAGAAGTACTTCGAGGCCAACTTTCCGCCCGGCTACATGGGCGCAACGGTGACGTTGAACCCGGTGGCCTTGAGCGGTTCCGACGACGAGATCATCAACATATCCGCATCGGCGGCGATGAACACGACGTTCATGCGGCTCTTCGGTTACCAGAACCTGAACATCGGCACGGCGACGGAGGTGACGCGCCAGACCATCAGCATGGACGTCGTGCTGTCTATGGACATGTCCGGCTCGATGGACTGGTCCGACGGCAGCGGCAGCACGCGTATCGCCTCGGCCCGGACGGCGGCGCACACCCTGGTCGACATTCTCTATGGCAACAAATCGGCCAAGAGCACGCTCTTGATCGGGCTCGTGCCGTGGAACGGTGCCGTCAACGTGTGGTTGAACGGAACGACCACCTACGACGAGACCCAGACGACCACCACGGCGGAGCCCAGCTTCACCAACCCCTTGAACGGCACTCCCCAGTCCGTGATCTATCACACGCCCAACACACCGGTGCCCTTTCTGGGTAGCCCGGATGCTGATTGGAAGGGTTGCGCCTTTGCCCGTTACATGAACTTTCTCGACAACCCCGACGGTATCGCCGACCATCTGCTCGGTCCCATCACCACGGTCGATGGCACCGACTGGCTGGCTTGGCAGCCCATTGATCCCACCACCGCCCCCGGTAGTGGTTGGTGGGGCAGCAGCGGCGGTTATCCCGACTGTCTGGACCACGGCATTACGCCTCTGACCGACCAGAAGTCGACCATCGAAAGCGCGATCGACGATCTGACCAACCCAGACGGGGTCACAAACATCGCTCAGGGCCTGGCGTGGGCCTGGCGCGTGGTCTCGCCGGGCAAGCCGTTCGACGAAGCCGACCCCTTCCCCAAAGGCCTTCACGAGCGGGCCATCGTGTTGCTCACCGACGGCGAACAAACGGGCGGAAACAACGACGGCTACGATGACGAATTCGGGACCGGTTCGGGCGCCGGCGCCGCCGGCATGGACGACCGCCTGCGCGCGGTCGCGGCGAGCGCCAAGGCCGGGGGCATCAAGGTCTACGTCATCCAGTTCTTCCACAGTTCCGGGCCGCTGCAGGCGCTGCTCAAGGAGGTCGCCACCGAGCCGAATGCGCCCTTCTACCACTTCGCACCGGACGGTGCTGCCTTGGAGCAGGTGTTCAAGGAGATCGCGGACGATCTGTCAGCCTTGAGGATTTCAAAATGATCGACGCTCTTCGCCATACGCTCGGCCGCCTGAGACGCCGTGCCGACGGGTCGACAGTTCTGGAGTTCGCCTTTGTCGCTCCCGTCCTCATCCTGCTCCTCTTCGGAACCATGGAAGTCGGCATGATCTTCTTCGCGGACAGTCTGCTCGAAGGCGGGCTGCGCGAGGCCTCGCGTTTCGGCCTTACCGGTGCGCCGCCACCCACGGGGACACGCGAGGACTACATCGTCAAGGTCGTCAACCAGAATGGCGCCGGCGTGGTCAAGATCGATGCCAGCAACATCACCACCCTTGTCTATCCGAACTTCACCTCGGTCGGCGAGCCGGAGCCCTATACCGATACCAACGGCAACAGCGCTCACGACGCCGGCGAGCCCTTCACCGATATCAACTGCAATACCGTGTGGGACCCGGATATGGGCAAGTCCGGGCTCGGGCACGGCGGCGAGGTCGTGCTGTACACCGTCAACTATGAGCTGCAGCTGATGACGGGGCTGCTCGCCCCGATGATGGGGAAAGACGGCAAATTCCCGCTGGCCGCCTCGGTGGTCGTGCGCAACGAGCCCTTTGACGATGGGGACCCGGCATGTTGAAGCACGGTTTGCAAGGCTGCGGAAACTTCGGTTGCGGCCTGGCCAGCAGGCTGCGCCGGTTCATTCGCGGCTGCGAGGGTGTGGCCATCGTGGACTTCGCCTTGGTCGTACCCATACTCGTATTACTCCTGCTCGGCTCGATGGAAATCGGACGCTATGTGCTGCTGAACCAGAAGCTCAGCCGCGTCGCCATCAGCAGTTCCGATTTGGTGAGCCGGGCCAAGCACGCCGTCACCGCCGACATCAACCAGGTCTTCGCGGCCGCCGAGTACTCCATGCGTCCTTTCGACCTGGGCGTGGACGGGATCGTTTTCATCACCTCGGTGAGCACGGACGATACCCTGCCGGTGTCCCCGACGATCAGTTGGCAAATGAGCGGCGGCGGCACAGGGACGTTCACGAGTGTAGTGGGCGCCACAATCGGGGCGTCGGCCAACTTGCCTGCCGGATTTGCGATGGAAGAGAACCAGAACATCATCATCGCCGAGGTATTCTACAGTTATCAGCCGTTTTTTTTCAGCAAGGTCATCTCGCCGAAAGTGATCCGGCATTCCGGGCTTCACTATCCAAGATTGAGACCTCTCCACACGCTCCTTCCCTAGCCATGCCTTGGGTGCCTGTTTCGCGCGCCCGCCGCGGGATCCGGTGTCGGCATCGCGGGGAGCCCGCCTTGGGCGCGGCCAACCCCTCTTCGGGCCGCTCGGGCCCGCCTCCTCATCTTGCGGAAAATGGCCAAAAAATATACGCCAATACAATGTATTAGAGAATATATTTAATCTACTGCTTCTAGTATATTTCCATAGGTGCAACCGTACTTCCGCGTGATCCTCCCGGTCCTGCGGGCCGTACCGTTCACCTGTTCTTAACCCCGCCCGTGTCTACTCACCCCTCAACCGGAGAGCGTTCATGCAGGTCCCGAGGCAGAGCGAGCCCGAGTCCGCCGACGGCCGGAAAACCGCCGTCGAGCCAGTCGACGCGCACGGCCCGAGAACTCCCTTGGCGGTGGCGGAGCAGGAGGCCCGCGAGGCCCTCGCCGAGCACCTGAGGCGCTGTCCCTACCTGCCGCCCGCGCTCGCCGCCACCCTGGCGGCCGACGTGTTGTCGACCGCTCTACCCGCCGGCGACGACCCGACAGGACAGGACGGCAACGACCACGCTGCGCCCCGTCGCACACGGCTTCCCTTGTGTACCACCCAACAGGTGATCTTCCGGGTCTCCGGGGAACTGCGCGAGCATCTGGTCGAACACCACGACCTGCCGCCCGAGCTGGCCGACGAGATGGTCCTGCACGGACGCGAGCGGGCGCTGACCCGGGCCATGGCCTCTGACGACCCGAAAGCCGAGATCGAGAGGCTCGTGGCCGGCCTGGCGGCGGAGGCCATGCTGACCCCGACCCTCCTGCTGCGCGGCCTCTGTCTGGGCCGCCTCGACTTCTTCCGGGCCGCTATGGCCCGCCTAGCCAGACTGCCGCTCGACCAGGCAGGACACCGGATCCTCGACGACGGACCGGATGGTTTCATCGCGCTCTATGAGAAATCCGGACTGCCGCCCGGCCTGCTCCGGGCCTTCCGCGCCGCCCTGGACGTGGTCCGCTCCCTGCCGCCGGGGGAGGCCCGCGACTGGCAGCGCGCATCCACCGACGCGATCATCTCGCGCCTGGTCAACGAGTACGAGGAGGTCTGCCCGGAGGACCTCGAGCACATGCTCAGCCAAGTGTCGCGCCGTCTGGCCGACCCCGCCCACAACGGCACCGCACTGGGCGAAGATAACACCTGAGCCCGGAGGCCCCGGGCCGGCGCAAGGCCGCAGGACCGGCATGCGTCCTCTCGGAGCCAAGCAGCGTTTTTTCCCGGTTGGACCGGGTCGCGTAACGAATCGTTAAGTCCTCTTGACGTAAACTTAATCACATCGGAGCAGCCAAGCCGAAAGGGCGGTCAACGCCCAGGCTGACCGATCAGGAGGAGATGTCATGCACAGTGCGAAAATCTGCTGTTCGATCGCCGTCTTCGCCTTGGCGTTGGCGCTGGTCGGGCCCAATTCCCTGCGCGCGGACGACAGCCCCGGCTCGAGGCTCGCGGACACGGCCGGAGCGCCGGGTTTCGTCGAACGGCTCGGGCAGCAGGCCGCGGTCATCGCGGCCGCCGAGCCGCGGGACGCCCAGGGGCGGCACGAGCGCCTGAAAGCCCTGGTTCGCGAAGGCTTCGACCTCCCGTTGATCGGCCGTTTCGTGCTCGGCAGGTTCTGGCGCCAAGCGGACGGAGAACAGCGCGCGCAGTTCCAGGACCTCTTCGCCGAGCACCTGGTGAACAGCTATGCGCGCCAGCTCGATCGCTACCGGGCCGAGACGCTCGCCGTCGTGGACAGCCGTCCGGTCGGCACCAAGGATGTCCTGGTCGAGACCCGGGTCCAAAGCACGGAGGGCCCGCTCGTCACGGGTTGGCGGGTGCGCGGCGGCGACCGGCACCGGATCGTCGACGTCACGGTCAACGGTATCAGCCTGGCCTTGACTGAACGCCAGGAGTTCGTAACGGCCGCCAGGAAGCTCGGCCTCGAGGGCCTGCTCGAGGCCATGCGGGCGAACGCCCTGAACCGGGCCCAGCGGTCCGGACCGGCGCAGGCCCTGTCCGACCCCTCGGCCAAGGCCTGGATGCTGGTTTCCTTCATGGGCTCCTCCGGCTCGCCGCTCCAGGTCGGCTTGGCCCGGCAGTAGACGGCGCCGCCGGAGCGGCGCCCACTGCTCACCCAAACAGAAGAGCCGAGTCCGCTCACGCGGCAACGCAGCGCGCGTGCCGGCCCGGGCGTTGCATGGAAAGACCTGACGCGAAAAGTCGAACTGCGCTACAGAAGATACAATTTGATACACATTCAAACCGAATGTAATTATTTCTATTTATTAACTAATGATCCGATTATTGTTATTTTATGTTCTGAATCGTGCTCTTTTTTATTGACTATGTAAAAAAATTGTGTATTCTGTTACATCAGATACTGATACAGTTTCATGACCTTGCAAGGAGACAGCTCTCATGATTACCAAGTTGAAGAATTTCGCTAATGACGAGTCGGGCGCCACGGCCATCGAGTATGGCCTGATCGCCGCTCTGGTATCGGTCGCCGCCATCGCCGCGCTGCGCGGCATGGGCGAGTCCCTGTCGAACCTGTTCATCGCCGCGCTGCGCGGCATGGGCGAGTCCCTGTCGAACCTGTTCGGTACGGTGTCCGCCGAGCTCTCCGCCGCCGTGATCTCGGCCGGCTAAGCTGTCAAAGGGGGCTCCGGGAAGTCTGTCCCTCTCCGAAACCTTCCCGGGGTAATCGCGGCGAAAGGGCCGGGGCTATTGCCCCGGCCCTTTCCGCTTTCCGCACCAGATCCCGTGTCCGGCCGTCGCCGCTTCAGGCGAGATCGGGATAGCCCCCGGCCGCCGCCTCCGCCTCCATTTCGTCGATACCGTCATAGGCCGCCGCCGGCAGCGGCTGCGCGCCGGTCAGCAGGAGGACCTGGCGCGCCGGTCTCGAGGCCGGGTCCGCAAAGGCGGCCTGCAGGCCTTCGCGCAGCCGTGCAACCAGGTCGGCCCCGACATCCGCCCGGGTCACATAGGGCAGCCCCGGCGCCTGCTCGCTCCACCCCAAGATCCGCAGGCCGGACACCGCCGAGGGGCGGCAGGCCGTCACCAGCGCGAAGGTGACAGCATCGATCGCGGCCACGTCGGCCCGGCCCCCGGCGACCGCGGCCAGCGACGCCAGATGTTCGCCGGTTTCCACGACCCTGGCGAAGAACCGGCCCTGCACGGCGTAGCGTGCCACGGCGTGGCGCAGCGCGTTGCAGCCCGATTGGGACGCCCGGTTGTTGACGGCGCAAACCCGTCCCGCGAGCTCGCCGAGCTCCCGAACCGGATCGTCCTCGCGCACGACGATCGCGCTCGAGTAGTAGGGCCCGCTGCAGCCCGCCGCGGCGTAGGCCGGTGTCGCGACCAGCCGCAGCACGTCCTTGAAGGCGTGGGTCAGGGGATAGCCGCAGGTCTGGCTGAACAGCAGTCCGGGATCGCGCCAGACGGCCTCGGTGACCAGGTCGCCGCTCAGACTATCGGGCACCTCGGCGAGCCCGGCGCGCCGGAACGCCCGGGCCAGGCATTGCCACCACGCGTCCGTCGCCGCCCGCAGCTCGGGCAGGTCGTACATCGGCAGGCTGGCGATCACCACGGCCCAGTCCCGGCCGTCCGCTCACGCGCCGGCATGCCGCTCGCCCGCCGCGCCGCGGATGCCGTCTTCATGGTTCAGTTCGGCCAGCAGGCCATTCAGGAATCCGACGACTTCGGGCGGCTGGACCACCGCCGCGCGGATCAGGTTGTCGAAGTGCTTGGTGAGCTCGCGTATGTGCTCGGTCGAGTTGAACACGACGTACATGTTGCCAAAGTAGACCGCGACCCGCTGCGGGCCGAAGATCGTGAGCGGCACGCAGTAGTGCCGCAGGCCGTCGAACAGGAACCAGCGCAGGGTCGGGTAGAGCTCGTCGAGCAGCCCGATCATGGCCTCGATCTGGCGTCTGCGGCTCTCGATCGGCAGGGTGCGCCAGATCCCCTCGCCACGGGCGAAGCACTCGACCGACTGGAACGAGCAGCAGACCTCCATGTCGGTCTCGGGCCGGCGGCTGTAGGCCAGCCGCTCCTCGGCCACCTGCAGGCGCGCCTGCGGGACCTGGCTGCCCTGTTCGCGGAACTCGAAATCGATGACCTCCTCGGATTTCAGCAGGTCGGGCAGCGTCGCCGGGACGTAGCGGATCTTGTAGCCCGCCGCTTCCGCGTGCCAGCCCAGCAGGCGCTCGTCGGCCGGCGAGGCGGCACCGGCGGCGATCTCCAGGTCCTGGCGGACCATGTCGGGGCCGAGCTGGCCTTCCTGGCTGAGGCCGAGCAGCCAGTCGACGCTGACCTGCTCGCTGGCGGCCATCGCGGCGATGGTCTCGGCGCGCGGCAGCCGCAGGTTCGCGGACGACAACAGCTGGGAGAGGGTCGAGCGGTCGAGCCCCAGCCGCGCCGCGAAGGCCGAACGGCTCAGCCCCGAGCGCGCAATCACCTCGGTCAGGTTCCGGCGGAACACCTCAACCATTTCCCGTCGGTCCATTCTCAGCCCTTTCTAGATCCTATCTCGGGTCTATTTCGTTATGTTAACAAATGTTGATTAAGATCACCAATAGGGTTTTTTGGTGACCGAATGCGTCATTCTATGCGCAGTCCCGCGTTGGAACGGGTCCTATTCCCCGGTATCATGACATCGGGTTCCTGATGGGGGTTTTCGGCAGGAACCCAAACCGGAGATGGACCTGTACATGACGGAGAAGCAGCGGAGACACGCCGCGGGAGGACGCGCGGCAGAGCGCATCGAATGGCCCACCGTGCTGCTGGGGGCCGCCACCTATGCCGCCTTCGGCCTCCTGACCTGGAATTGCGACGCCTTGCCCTGGTGGCTGCTGCTGCCGCTGGGCGGCTATCTGGTGGCCCTGCACGGCTCGCTGCAGCACGAGGCGGCCCACGGCCATCCGACGCCCTGGCCCTGGGTCAACGAGCTGCTGGTCGGGCCGAGCCTGTGGCTTTGGATGCCCTACCGGATCTACCGGGAGACCCACCTGCTGCACCACCGGGACGACTACCTGACCGACCCCCTGGACGATCCGGAATCCTTCTACATGACCCCCGAAGCCTGGGCGCGCTGCGGGCCTCTGCGGCGCGCCCTGGCCTGGAGCCTCAACACCCTGGCGGGCCGCCTGCTGCTGGGTCCGGCCGTCTGCTCCCTGCGGCTCTACGGGTCCGCGGCGGCTGCGCTCGCCCGCGGCGACACCCGGGATCTGGGCGCCTGGCTGCTACACCTTGCTGCGGGCACGCTCACGCTCACCTGGGTGATCGGGGTCTGCGAGGTTCCCCTGGCCGGGTACCTGGCCCTTTTCGCCTATCCCGGCCTCTCGCTGACCCTGCTGCGCTCCTTCCTGGAGCACCAGGCCCGCGAGGCGCCCGGCGAGCGCAGCGTCGTGGTCGAGGCGGGCCCGGTGATGTCGCTCTTGTACCTCAACAACAACCTGCACGCCCTGCACCACGCCGAGCCCGGCCTGCCCTGGTACCGGCTGCCGGCGCGCTACCGCGCGCGGCGCGAGGACCTGCTGGCCGGCAACGGCGGCTACCGCTTCGCGGGCTATCTCGAGGTCGCGGCGCGCTATCTGCTCACGCCCAAGGAGTCCCCGGTCCATCCCGTCTACCACGCGCCGTCCTTCGCCCGCCTGCGCGTCGCCAACGATCCGAGGCCCGTCGCGGCGGGCGAAGAGGTCGCCTAGGGCCGGCGCCGGGTCGCCACGACCGGCTGGTAGAAGCCGCTGTCCCCGGGCATGAGCCATTCCGGTTCGCCCAGGCCGGCCGCCTCCAGGGCCGCGCTCAACTGCGCCCGGGTCAGCGCCCGGTAGTGGGCGGTGAAGACCAGGGTCTCGCGCGCCACGCCGCCTTCACGGACGATGTGTTGCCGGACCCGGTAGCCGGACCCGTTGGCGTCCCAGTCCCAGAGTTGATAGACCCGCCGGCGCCCCTGCCCGTCCGGATAGACGCGCTCCGACATTCTTTCCGGCCGCCTCCGGGCGAGCGCGTCGTAGTCGCGGGTCGAAGCCAGGAACAGACCGTCGGGCGCGAGCAGGCCCGCCATCTGCCCGAGCGCCGCCGCCAGCTCCGCGTCGCTCTCCAGGTGCGGCAGGGCGTTGTCCAGGGCGCAGACGACGTCAAAGGGACCGGCCACGGCCCGCGAGAGGTCGCGGAAGTCGGCCACTTCGAAGGCGACCTCGACGCCGAGGCGCCTCGCTTCCCGCCGGGCACGCTCGATCGAGGCCGGGCTCAGGTCGCTGCCTGTGACCGCGTGGCCCTCGAGCGCCAGGGCGATCGCCTGGGTGCCGATGCCGCAGGCCGCGTCGAGCACGCGCTTGGGGCCGGGGCCGGCGAGGCGCCCGAGCAGGCGGTCCAGCACCCCGCCCTGCCATCGGACCGCCGCGTCCCAGTCCTCGAACAGCAGGTGGTAGTGCGGGGCCAGCTCGTCGTAGAAGCGGCTGAGATCGCTCATATCGCTCGCTCACGCATGTCCCAGGCGGTGAAATCGATCGTCCACCTTACCTCTCAGGCGGTCAGCTCGGCGAGCGCTGCCTTGTAGGCAGCCAGGACGGCGGCCTCCGCACCGGTTGCGACATTGACCGAGGGTGTGACGGGCAGGGCCGACGGAACGTCGCGGAGCGTCGCTCCCAGTCGGTTCTCAAGCGAAGTTGTGACCGGTACGGCGCCGCCCGTCGGCCCGATACGTGACGTCGGAATCAGATCGCTCATCGTGACGAAGTCCAGCGGAGTCCGTTGTTGACCGACGTCGGAGACCTGGGCTGGCGTTACGACCGGTGTGGTCGCTTGAATGAGCTGGATGCTCGATGGTGTCGGCAGCTGCGGCACGACGGATGGCTCGCGTGGAACGCCAAAGACGGGTACGCCGGCAGCGGGA
>CAMYMY010000236.1 GCA_947259625.1 uncultured Kiloniellales bacterium
GACGACGATGACGATCACGACGACGATGACGATCACGACGACGACGATGACGACGATGACGACTGAAGTGTGAGTAAGCATTCCGGCCCCTAACGGCCCCCGACCCATGCTTTCGGGAACCCGGTTCTTCGGCTAGACGGGCGCCAAAGGGTAGGGGACACAGGGGCCGGGGTCGAAACGTCAGCCGACCACAATGCTCCGCGTGGCGACATGCGGAGCATTTGTGGTTTTATATGCCATGCGCGGGAGGCGCTTGGCTCAAACCTTCTTTCCTTGGGATGTGATGGTCGTGCAGTGGATTCTTTCGGTCGTTCGAGGCCTGGCCCGCCCGGCGATGGCCGCCGCGTTGGGACTCGCCCTGCTGTCAAATGCTGCACCGGCCCACGACATACCCAACGAGATCGTCCTGAATGGATTCGTCAAGCCGGAAGGGGAGAGGCTGCACTTCATTCTGCGCGTCCCCCTGATCATGCTGACCAGCATGAACCTGCCGAAGCGCGGACCCGGATATCTGGCGCTCGACCGGATCGACGAAGCGCTGCAGAAGGCCCTGGAGGTGACCGCAAAGGAGATAGAGCTTTACGAAGACGGCAAGCGCTTGACCCATGCGCACGCCACCGCACGCATCTCGGAGCCCTCGCAACAAGCGTTCGAGACCTACGAGGGCGCCAGGGCCTTCATCGCGGGGCCGAGATTGCCGGAGACCACGGACGTCTTCTGGAACCAGGGCTACTTCGACGTCCATTACGAGTATCCGATCCGTTCGGACCGGTCGCGCTTCGCTCTCGATTTCAAGGTCGCGCCGGGCCTCTCGGGGCGCCTCAAGATGATCCTGCGGTTCATGCCGCCGGAGGGCGCCGTTCTGGCCTACGATATCCACGGCGGGTTCGGCCGCGTGGCGTTGGACCCATACTGGTATCAGGCGGCCTGGACCTTCGTGAAGCTCGGCTTCTCGCACATCCTCGACGGCCTCGACCACCTGCTGTTCCTGCTCTGTCTGGTAATCCCCTTCGGGCTGCGGCAGCTCTGGGGGCTGGTCGCGGTCGTGACCTCGTTCACGGTCGCGCATTCCGTCACGCTGATTGCCGCCGCCTTGGGCATGGTGCCCGCGGGCACGTGGTTCCCGCCGCTCGTCGAGGTGCTGATCGCGCTGTCGATCCTCTACATGGCGGCGGAGAACATCGTCGCGACGTTGCGTAAGAGCGCCACGGCGGCCATCCTGCACCGGCGATGGCTCGTCACCGGCCTGTTCGGGCTGGTGCACGGCTTTGGCTTCTCCTTTGCGCTCCAGCAGGATCTTCAGTTCGCCGGCACGCACTTCCTGCTCTCGCTGCTGTCGTTCAACGTCGGGGTGGAGCTCGGGCAGATCCTGGTGCTCGTCCTCGTCGTGCCGGCCTTAAGCCTTCTGTTGAGACACGCGGCGGCGCGGCGCGTGGGCGTGGTGATCGCGTCCGCCCTGGTGGCGCACACCGCCTGGCACTGGCTGGTCGATCGGGCGGACAAGCTGCGCTACGTCGAGTGGCCCGAGTGGGATTCTGCGGCGGCGACCACGGCGGCCGGTCTGGTGGCGTTGCTTGGGCTCCTGGCCTGGGCCGCATGGCTGTACATGCGCCAGATCGTGCGTCGTCGCCGCAGCGCGCCGCCACACTCAGCGGAGTAAAGCGCCGAAACGGGTAGGGGTGCCCTCGACGTCCCGCTTACCGCAGGTCACCCCCGCCGCCGCAGGCCTCGAAGGGCGCACATCGGGAAGAGCGCCCGCTCTGATTGGGCTTTGGTCGGCCGAGGCTTAAAGGTATGAGATAGTATTAATATATTAATATAATTATTGTATCATTCCGACCTACATGAAAGTCGTGCACTCGGCATTTTACGCGAATGCCGACGATGGCAAAGGTGGCGTCATGACACTGCCGCACTGTTGGGAAATCAAGAAATGCGGCCGCGAATCAGGCGGTAGCAAAGTGCCCGAACTCGGCGAATGCCCTGCATCGAAAGCGGGTATGGGACACTCGTGCTGGGTGGTCGCTGGCACGTTGTGCGGCGACGTGGTGCAGGGAACCTTTGCCGAGAAAGAGGGCAACTGCCTGGCCTGCGAGGTGTACCGACGGTACAACCGCGCCAACGGCACGGATAAGGGCTGCTTGATGGAGGCGTATCCGGATGAGCAAGAGCATTACCAGCAAGTGCTCAGGGACATGTACAGATACGACGGATAGGTTGCTCAGCGCCGGGATCAGCGCCGTTCGCCGGCAAGGACGCAAACGTCCGGGCTGTCGCCGACTCACCGCACGTCGCCCTTGCCGTAGTAGGCCTCGATGCGGGCCTGGATCAGCTCGAAGCAGAAGCTGATGATCCAGTAGATCACCGCCGCCGTGATCAGCATCTCGAAGTGCTTGAACTCGGAGCGCCCCGGATGCGGGCCAGGAACATGAGCTCCTGGACCCCCACGACCGAGACCAGCGAGGAGCCCCGGATCCAGCAACCGACCACACAGGCCATGAGAAACGCACATCACGCGGCGCGATCGCCCCAATCGACCTTTGACTGGCCGAGACGGTAAAATAGGTATTACTGAATATGTATTCGCATATTTGTTGTATAATTTACTCGGATTTAATTACGATTGCTAAATTTCTAGTAGCATATCTCTTGTATAATTTACCTGGATTCGATTTATGATAGAGGTGATCTTATGGCGTTACCGCAATGTTGGGAAATCAAGAAGTGCGGCCGCGAGAGAGGGGGCAGCAAGGTGGCCGAGTTCGGCGAATGCCCCGCCTCGAATCACGCTATGGGACACTCGTGCTGGGCGGTCGCTGGCACGTTGTGCGGCGGCAAGGTGCAGGGATCCTTTGCCGACAAGGAGCATGGCTGCGTGGCCTGCGAGGTGTACGAACGCTACAGCCGCGCCAACGGCGTGGATAAGGACCACTTGATGGTGGAGTGTCCGGAGGAGCAGGAGCATTATCAGCAAGTGCTCAGGGACATACATAAGAAAAACAACCGGGGTTTTCGACTTTTTTGGTGGATGTGAAGATGTTGCCGAGGGGCGCGGCGATTGCGACGCCCTGGCCGCGCGCTGATCGCCCGGCGTGGAGCCGGGCTACGACGGGCTGGTGATCGAGATCGAAGCCGAAACACCGACCGAATGAGGAATTCGGTCGTCGTCAAGGACGGGGGGGTGCTGCCGACCCGATCTGATTGCTCCTTTTGTCATTGCCGGACTTGATCCGGCAATCCAGGAGACATCTGTAGCCGCTGCAAGTATGGATCGCCGGGTCAAGCCCGGCGATGACAGAAAAGAAAGCCGGCACCAGCGTTCGAGCACCTCACCGCACGTCGCCCTTGCCGTAGTAGGCCTCGAGGCGGGCCTGTATCAGCTCGAAGCAGAAGCTGATGATCCAGTAGATCACCGCCGCGGTGATCAGCATCTCGAAGTGCTTGAACTCGGAGCGGCCTTGGGTGCGGGCCAGGAACATGAGCTCCTGCACGCCCACGACAGAGACCAGCGAGGAGTCCTTGAGCATGGCGATGAACTGATTGCCGGTCGGCGGCACGATCAGCTTCATGGCCTGGGGCAGCACGACCTTGCGCATGATTAGCCCCTTCTTGAGGCCAAGCGCGGTGGCCGCCTCGGCCTGCCCCTTGGGCACGCCCTCGATGCCGGCGCGGAAGATCTCGGCCATATAGGCGCCGTAGCAGAGCGACAGCGCGATGATGCCCGACGGCACGGCGTCCAGGATGATGCCGAGCTGCGGCAGGCCGGCGTAGATGACGTAGACCTGAAGCAGCAGCGGCGTGCCCCGGAAGAACGAGATGTAGAAGGTGGCGATGCCGAAGGCCGGCCCGTTCTTCGACAGCCGCGCCAGCGCGCCGGCCATGGCCAGCACGCAGGCGAAGGCGATGGAGATCATCGACACGTAGATCGTGGTGAAGGCGCCGGTCAGGATCAGGATCGGCAGTCGCACGACGATGAAGGGAAAGCTGAGGTCGAAGGAGTAGAAGAATCCGAGGAACATGCCCAAAAGCTCGGCCCAGACCACGAGGATCTGCAGCTTCAAGGGCAGCTTGAGGATCAGGACGAGATTGACCGCCAGGACGGCCGCGAGGACCGCGGCGAGCAGGAGGCGCGGACCGAAGCCGGCTTCCTCGCCCGTCCCGAAGCCGGTCATCGGCAGGACCACGCGGGCCAGGCCCGTGCCGCTCGGATCGAGGGCAAAGATCAGCCCGAAGAGCAGGAAGAACAGGAGCAGCCGTTTGCTCCACGGCTGCTCCCAGAGGTCGATCCAATGGTCCGGCACGGCCGGACGGCCCTATCGAAGGGCCGGTTTATTCGCTCGCCGTCGAGCTGAGGTCGACGCCGTACCACTTCTCCGAGAGCTTGCCCAGGGTGCCGTCCTTGCGCATGTCCTCCACGGCGGCCGCGATCTTGGCGCCCAGCTCGGGGTCGCCCTTGTCGATCGCCACGGAGAGCGGCTCGTAGAACACCGGCTCGCCGACGACCCTGAGCGGATAGCCGTTCTTGATGGCCTCCGCGACCGTCGGCAGGGCCGAGAGGCCGGCATCCAGGCGCACGCCGTCGCCCAGGCGCAGATCGTCCATGGCGTTGACGTCGGTCTCGTACGTCCGGATCTCGCCGGCGTCGACCACGTACTCGAAGGGCGGCGCGCCCTCGGCGTCGATCACCAGCTTGCGGTTCAGGTAGTCCTCGTAGGTGCAGCCGCCGCAGGTCCCGATGCGCTTGCCGTTCAGGTCGGCGAGGGCCTGCGCCTTGGAATCCTTGTGCACGTAGAAGGCGGCCGGCGTGAAGTAGTAGACCGCCGGGAAATCCAGCACCTTGGCGCGCTGTTGGGTCGGGGTCATGGAGCCGACCGAGGCGTCCCAGCGGCCGCCCCACTTGCCGCCGGTGATGATCTCCCAGGCCGGGGTCACGAACTTCACCTCGGCGCCCAGGCGCTTGGCCAGTTCGGTGGCCACGTCGACGTCGAAGCCGGCAAAGCTGCCGTCGGGCTTCTGCATCGACTGCGGGGGGTATTCGGCGTCGGTCGATACGACCAGGGTCTTCGTGCCCGTGATCCGGTCGAGCACCTCGCCTGCCCAGGCCGGCCCGGTGATCAAGCCGGTCAGCGCCATGAGGGCGATCCATTGCGGTATCTGTTTCATCCCTGTTTTGCCTCCTGCGGTTCTGTTCTTGTTTCGTTCGGACCGCTCAGACGGCCGGTCCGCGCTCAACGGTTTGAACGTTAAGGAAGTATTAACGTTACGGGACTTTGGCGTCCAAGGCAATGCGCGCGAAAAGAGGGAATTCGGGCGCGAATACCGAAGTATCAGTCGGCGAGCCAGAAGCTGTCGGGCCGGTACATGCCGAACTGGGCGCCCGGATCCCAGTTGAAGATCCCTTCCTTGGGCACGTTGCGCAGCTTGCCCGAGACCACCACGGGCTGCGGGACCTGGGCGACCAGGCCGATGGTATAGACCTGGTCGGCGTGGATCTCGAGGATGCGGTGCCAGGTCTTCTCCTTCTCGGTCCGGCTCTTGGCGTTCCGCCAAGCGTGATAGAGCTCGAGCAGCTCCTTGGGCCAACGCATGTCGACGGGTTCGCCGGCCCTGCCGCTGGTCTCGAAATACTGGCCCCATTTGGGCCACTGAAGGCTGTGCTGGCTGGTCGGGGCGAACTCCCCGGGGCTCATCTGCGGGGTCGGCACCGCGTTCTCGTAGCCGAACCACATGGACGCCAGGGTCTCGCCGGCGAAGACCCGGTTGCGCAGGACTTCGCGCTGGGACGGTTTGCTGAACAGCTTGATCCCGACCTTGAGCCAGGAATCGTGGATCAGCTCCAGTACGTCGACCTCCTCGGTGTTCTCGCCGGCGGTCTCGACCACGATGTCCATCGGCCGCCCGTCGGGCAGCAGCCTGACGCCGCGGTCGTCGCGCGCGCTCAGGCCGAGGCTGTCGAGCAGCTTGTTGGCGGTTTCGGGGTCGAACTCCGCATAGGAGGCGCGGTAGTTCGGTTTGTAGAGTGGGCTGCCCGGAAG
>CAMYMY010000237.1 GCA_947259625.1 uncultured Kiloniellales bacterium
GGCCGAGCACCCGCACGCCGCGCATCTGCCGGCCGACCCGGGTCCCCTTGTCGTCCACCAGCCCGAGCACCTCGTAAGGCGCGGCCGGGTCGCGCGCCATCTCCCGAATGAAGACCTCGGCCGCATCGCTGGCCCCGACCAGCAGCACCGGCACCCGGTTGGCGTCGCCACGCTCGAACAGGTGCTGGAGGCCCTGATCCTTCAGCACGCGGTACAGCAAGCGGGCCCCGCTCAGCAGGGCGGCGAGCACGAACCAGTTGATCACCAGCATGGAGCGCGGCATGCCTTCCAGGCGGGTCACCATAAAGGTCAGCGGAAGATAGAGCAGTAGCGCGAGCGTGACCGCCCTGGCGATCGCGAACATGTCGCTGAGCGACGCGTAACGCCAGATGCCGCGGTACAGTCCGGTGAACCAAAAGACTCCTGCGCAAACCGTCGTGAAAAGAACCCAAGGATAAAAGAGCGGACCGGCAAGCCAATCGTAGGCCTGCTCGCCGAGTCGCAGGTAGAGCGCGACGGCGAAGGAAAGCGCCGCCATGACCACGTCGTGCACGAAGGCGACGAGCACACGCGATATCCGCGGCGATAGACCCCTCATCCGGTACCGATCCTCTGGCGGCATACACCCCGTTCGGCGCAACCTAGCACGCTTGACCCGGCGGTTGTAGAGACGACCGTCATCTATCCCAGCCATCTATCCCGGCCCGCCGCGCGGTGCCCGAGCCCGGCCAATAGGACCAGCACGGCGAACGCCGCGCCGGCCAGCGCCGGCCAGGGCCAGCCGGCCGTCGCCAGGACCGCGAAACCGACGAGCGCGGCGTTGCAGGCCAGCACCCGCAGGACTACGGCGCCATGGGACAGTCCGCCCTGTATCGCCCGCTGGTAGAAGTGCTCGCGGTGCGCCTGCCAGACCTTTTCGCCGCGCAGGCCGCGCTTGGCCAAGGTCACCGTGGCGTCCGCCAGGTAATAGAGCGGCAGGATCAGTGCGGCGGCCCATTGGCCTTGGGCGGCCGCCGCCAAGAGCAGCCAGCCGAGCAGATAGCCGAGCGGTATGGAGCCGACATCGCCGAGGAAGAGCTTGGCCGGCGGCCGGTTCCAGGCCAGGAATCCGAGCGCCGCCGCGGCCAGCAGCACCGGCAGGGCGACAAGCTCCGCGGCCAGGCCGCCGAGGACCGCGACCAGCGCAAGACCGAGGCCGACCGAGGCCGCCTCGACCCCGCTGATGCCGTCGATACCGTCCATGAAGTTGAACAGATTGAGGAACCAGAGCCACAAGAAGGCCGCAGCCAGGCGGTCGGCGAGCGGCGGCAGGAGGCCCTGGAACACCGGGCCGGCCTCGCCGAGTCCGATCAGCCCCAATGCGACCGCAGCGGCCTGCACGGCGAGGCGCAGGACGGCGGAGAGTCCGCGCAGGTCGTCGGCCAGCGAGATCAGGGCCAGCAGGACCGTGCCGAGCAGCGCCGGCCAAAACCCGGCCGGTGTCGCGCCAGTCCAAAGCCCCCAGACGATCCAGGCCGCGAGCAGCAGGGGCACCAGCGCCAGGCCGCCGCCGCGCGGCGTCGCCACGGCGTGGCTGCTGCGCTCGTTCGGCCGGTCGTACAGCCGGAGGCGGGTCAGGAGCCGAAGCACGAGACCCGTCGCGGCCCAGACCGCAATGCCCACGGCGGCCGCCGCGCCCAACAGCGGCCACGGGTCGACGCCCGGCGTCATGGCTTGCCGCGGCTCTTGGCCTCGTGCCGGAGGGCCCACTTCACCGTCGTCTCCGGGCCCTGGACCCGGCCGGACAGCACCACTTGCAGGCTGCGTTTGACTTCGCCTGCGTGGCCCAGATAGGCGCTTTCCTCCAGGCGCAGCTCGGCGCCCCGGGCGCGCAGGCGCCAGCCGTCGCCCCTCGGCAGGCGCAGCAAAACGGCATCGCCGCTTTGTGTCAGGCTCGCCCGGACCTCGGGGTGCAGGTGGAAGCGCAGCGCGAAGCCCTCGCCGCCCGTCCCCTCGAGGCGGTCCTCGCCGCGCAGGTCCTCGCCGCTTGCCGCGAGGTAGAGGCGGCGGTGGTGAATCTGGCCGAAGCGCCGCCGGTAGCCGTCATGGCTAGTGTCGACCCAGATGTTTCCCTCCGACTCCTCGCGCCGGCACAAGACCGTCTGCGGGCGGCGGCGCAGGTTTCCGTCGCGGCCCAGTTCCGAGGAGTTGACGTCATCGAGCACCAGGGTGGAATGGGCGGCCGTGCTGCGCTGAGCCTGCCGCCAGGCCGCGTCGCCGGGATGCGCCCCGCAGTTCACGATCAGGCGCTCGCGCCCGACGCTGACCTCGAAACTGAGCGTGCCGGCGTGGGCGTGCAGATCCAGGCCGAGCGGCGGTGTCCCGGCATCGATCAGGACCAGTGTCCGGCCCGCCTGAAGCCGCTGGAACCCGCTTTGCGGTGCGCTCATCAGGGGCCGCACGCGCGCGTCGGCGCGCTGCAGGACCATGTCGACCTGCCAGCCCTCGCCCTCGTTCGAATCGTTGAACAGCGCCAGTCCGCCGTCGCCGTGCTGCAGCATGCGCAGCACCGGCGCCATCTGCGTGATGGCGGCCTGCAGGTCCGCCGGCACGGGGGCCTCGCTGGCGTGCAGCGTCGCGCGCAGGTCGATCAGGTCGCGCAGCAGCTCGAACTGCCGTTTCGGGCTGCGCTCCATGTGACCGCCGTCGGCCAGCAGCTGGCGCGGCAACTCGCGGCGTAGCAGCGCGAGCCCCTGGTCGAGCCAGGCCCCGCCGCCCGGCAGGCAGGCGCCGGCGGTAATCAGCCCTTTCAGCGCCGCGAGCGCCTCGGCGCCGGCCAGGCCGGCCGGCAGGACGCGCGCCAGATGCCGGGCCTGGCGGGCGGCCTCGTAGAGCAGGCGATGGCGGGTCTCGACGGCGGCGCTGGCGGCGAAGAACTCGTAGTGGCCGAGCCAATGGCCGAGCCGCTGGCCCGTGACCGCCGGGCTCCAGGCCAGCGCGTCCCAGCTCCGGGCGTTCTGGTCGATCCAGGCCGTGACCAGATCGCGCGCCGCGCGCCGCGCCGGGTCGCCGCCGACGGCGCGCAGGTCGCGCAGCCAGGCGAAGCCGTGCAGTGCCGCGCGCCATCGGTCGCTCGCGCCGCGCGGCCGCCAAAGCGGCTTGGGAGCCTCGTGGACCTGGCCGGCGAAGCTGAACCGGCCCGCGATGATCGCGCTGCCCGCCTCGGCGCTGCCGGGCCAGGCGTCGGCCGGGCTGAAGTTCAGCCGCGTCGGGCCGGGGCCGGCCAGGCTCACGGGATAGAAGGGCAGCGCGAAAATCGGCCGCTTGACCGCATAGCCGAGACGGCCGAGCACCTGGTCGCGGGGCAGCTGTCCAAAGGTCCCGAGGCCCGGCAGGAGATCGTGTCCGGTCACGGTGTCTCTGTCCCTGCTCTCCACGGCCATGCCGTTCGCCCACCGGTTATTTCGCGCCGCGCAACCGTCGGATGTTTTCGGCATAGGCCGCAGGTCCGCCGCGGAACGTCGCGGTGCCGGCGACCAGCACGTCGGCGCCGGCGGCGACCGCCTCGGGCGCGGTCTCGAAGTTGATGCCGCCGTCGACCTCGAGGTCGATCGCCCGGCCGAGGGCGTCGATGCGCTGGCGCAGGGCGGCAATCTTGCCGAGCGCCGCGCGGATGAACGCCTGCCCGCCGAAACCCGGATTGACGCTCATCACCAGTGCCAAGTCGATCTCGTCGAGCACCGGGTCCAGGATTTCGACCGGCGTGGCCGGGTTGAGCGACACCCCGGCCTTCTTGCCGAGCGACTTGATCAGCTGGATCGTGCGGTGCAGGTGCGGCCCGGCCTCGGGGTGCACGGTAATGATGTCGGCGCCGGCCTCGGCGAACATCGACACGAAGGCGTCGACCGGCGAGATCATCAGGTGCACGTCGAACGGCAAGTTCGAATGGGGCCGCAAGGCCCGCACCACATCCGGACCTATGGTCAGGTTCGGCACGAAGTGGCCGTCCATAATGTCGATGTGCGCGTAGTCGGCGCCGGCCTCCTCGATCGCGCGCACCTCCTCGCCGAGATTGGCGAAGTCGGAGGCGAGAATCGAGGGCGCGATTCGGATGGATTGCTGCATGCACTCTAGGTATCAGCAAGCCGCGCGGGCCGCAAGCAATGCCGGCCCGCGTCAGGAGCCGCGGCGCAGCCGGCAGGCGTAGAAGCCGTCCATGCCGCCGTCGCCGGCCAGGTGGCACGGCAGGGTTCGCAGGTCGCCCTCGGCGGTGACCAGGTCGCGCAGGCCTTGGAGCTCGGCGGGCTCGACCGGCACCCGCGCGGCCGGCGCGCCGCCGGCGAGCAGGGCGGCGATCCGCTCCGGGCCCTCCTCGGGCTGGAGGGAGCAGACGGCGTAGACCAGGAGGCCGCCGGGTTTCACCATGTCCAGGGCGGCGGCGAGCAGCTTGTCCTGCAGCGCGGCCAGGGCGGCGATCTGCTCCGGCCCCTTCAGATGGGCGATGTCGGGGTGGCGGCGCAGCGTGCCGGTCGCGCTGCAGGGCGCGTCGAGCAGCACGGCCTCGGCCGGCGCCTCGGGCCGCCACGTGGCCGCGTCGGCGGTGACCGCTGTTGCGGACAGGCCGAGCCGGGCCAAGTTCTCGGCCAAGCGCGCGAGCCGCACCTCCGAGCGCTCCACCGCGGTGACCCTGGCGCCGGCGGCCGCCAATTGCGCGGTCTTGCCGCCCGGCGCGGCACAGAGATCGATGACGTCTTGGCCCGCCACGTCTCCGAGCAGGCGGGCCGGCAGCGCCGCGGCGGCGTCCTGCACCCACCACGCGCCCTCGTCGTAGCCCGGCAGCCGGGATACCTCGCCGGCGCCCGGCGGCAGGCGCAGCGTGCCGCCCGGCAGCAGCCGGGCCCCCAAGCGCTCGGCCCAGGCCGCGGCGTCGGCCTTGACGCTGAGGTCGAGCGGCGGGTCGGCCAGATGCGCCTCGGCGACGGCCCGGGCGGTCATGGCGCCGTAGGCGGCCAGCCAGGACTGCCAGAGCCAATCCGGCGTATCGAGTCGCGCCGCGTCCTGGCCCGCGGCCAGCGCCCCGCCCTCGCGCGCCAGGCGGCGCAGCACCGCGTTCACGAGCCCCTTGTAGCCGCCCGGACGCAGCCCGCCGGCCAGGGTCATGCTGGTGCTGACCGCGGCATGGGCCGGCGTGCCGAGAAACACGAGCTGACAGGCGCCGAGGCGCAGCAGGTCCTGGGCCTCGGCCGCCCGGGCCTTGAGCGGCCGGTCCAGACAGTTCGCGATCAGCGCGTCGATCTGGCCCAGGCGGCGCAGGGTCGTTGCGACCAGAATGCGCGCGAAGGCCCGGTCCCGCGCTTCGAGGGCGGCAAGGCCCTTGTGCTCGACCAGCGCGTCGTCGAGCGGCCGGCGACCGCGCAACACGGCCCCGAGCAGCTGCAGGGCGATCGCGCGTGGGTTCCCGGTCCCGGTGGCCTTGTCGCGTCCCGTCATGGCCCGAGGGTTTAGCACACTCGGCAGGCGCAAGGCGCTTCCCGCGATCACAGCCCCTCGACGTAGCGGACCATGCGCCGGCGCAGGTCGGGGCCGGGCAGGCGGCCGGTGGCCGCGCCCATGTTCTCGCGCATGTGGTCCACCCGCGTGGTCGCGGGGATCGCGCAGGTGACGGCCGGGTGGGAGACGATGAACTTGAGGAAGAACTGGGCCCAGTTCGCGCAGTCGAATTCGCGCGCCCAGTCGGGCAGCGGCTGCCGCTCGAAATGGTCGAACAGCGCCCCCTGCCGGAACGGCCGGTTGACGATCACCGCCAGGCCCCGTTCGGCCGCCAGGGGGAGCAGGCGTCTTTCGGCCTCCCGATCGAGGATGTTGTAGGTGAACTGGACGAAGTCGATCGGCTGTCCGGCCATCACCTTCTCGAAGTCGCCGTGGCGGCGGCCGTGCGAGGTCGTGATGCCGATATAGCGCACCCGGCCTTGCGCCTTCCAGTCGATCAGCGTCTCCAGGTGGGCCTCCCAGTCGAGCAGATTGTGGATCTGCATCA
>CAMYMY010000238.1 GCA_947259625.1 uncultured Kiloniellales bacterium
AAGCGCAGGTTCCGCGCCCATCTGCGGCGCGCCGCGGCCGCCGCGGCCCGCGGCGAGGGCGAGGCGGTGCCGGCGCCCGAAGGACCGGCCGAGGTGGCGGAGGGGGAGGACGGCTCGGCCCCGCTGCCCGACGCGGAGACCCGGCTCCTCGGCCAAGCCTGTGCGGCCTGTCGCGGCACTTGCTGCAGGCACGGCCGGGAGCATGCCTTCCTGGGGGGCCTGCGTCTCGCCCGCTACCTGGCGGCGCACCCGGACGAGACGCCCGAACAGGCGGTCGCGGCCTACCTGGCCTACCTGCCGGAGGAGAGCTTCGAGGATGCCTGCGTCTATCAGGGGCCGCGCGGCTGCACCCTGCCGCGCGAACTGCGCGCGGACCTGTGCAACGCCTACCACTGCGCCGGGTTGAGATCGTATCGCCGGCACCTGGCGCGCCACGGCCCGACGCCTGGCTGCGCCGTGGTGCGCGAGGACAACCGGATCGCGCGCTCGGCCTTCTTCGACACCGGGCGGCTGCGGCGCTACGAGCCCGCGGCGCGGCCCGCCCGGCGTCGAAAGGACGGCTAGCAGGTCAGGCGACTTGGCCGCCTGCCGGCGGCGGCGTCATTCACTCGCTTCCGCGGGTTCGCCTTCGGCCTGCTCCGACTTGTGGCCGAGGAAGAACAGGACGGCGCCGAGGACGATCGCCGCGCCGCGGATGACCCAACCCACGGTCTCGCCCCAGTTGTCGATCCAGGACAGGAGGCTGAACTCGTAGCCGAAGACATTCAACAGGATGGTGCCGATACCGAAAAACAGTAGGGTCGAGCCTGCGCTTTTCATTGCATGTTCCTCTCTTAGGTTCTCGGGTCTTGTTTCCGTTCGAGCGTCCGGTCCCCCGGGCGCTGGCCGCCCAAGACAGCACGAAATCCCTTTCGCACCGTTAACGCGAGGCACTCGAGGCGATGGCCGACCGCAGGATGCCGGTGCCGCGCCGGACCGTCCCGGGAGCCCCGATCCGGTTTCGAAGGGGATTGTTCCGTTGGCCTCGCGGCTCGCCTAGACTGCCCGCCGCGGCTTCGATTGGGCGGGCGGCATGACGGACCAGACCTACACGGCCGGCGAGCGGCGGCGCAGCCTCGGCGCGGTGATCGCCAGCAGCTTCGCGATCGGCCTGCACTTCGGCATCCTGATGCCGCTCGTTGCCCTGGTGCTCGAGCGCGACGGCGTCGGCACGGCGGCGATCGGCCTGAACGCCGCCATGCAGCCGCTCGCCATGCTGGTGCTCGGCCCCTTCATCGCGCGCATCGCCGGCCGGCTGGGCACGCTCGCCTCGCTCTACGGCGGGCTCGCGGTCACCGTCGGCGCGATCCTGGCGATGCCGCTCGTGCCCGTGCTCGGCGTCTGGTTCGTGCTGCGCTTCCTGGCCGGGGTCGGCATGGCCCTGCCCTGGCTGGTCGGCGAGACCTGGATCAACACCGTGGCCACGGACAGCAGCCGCGGGCGCGTGGTCGCGTTCTACACCACGGCCTTCTACGGCGGTCTGGCCGCCGGGCCGCTTGTCCTCCAGGCGACCGGCACCGAGGGCCTGACGCCCTTCCTGGCCGCGGCCGCGTCGCTGGTCCTGGCCGGCCTGCCGATCCACCTCTATCGCGGCCTGGCGCCGGACATGCCCGCGCGCCCGCGGCTCGGGCTGCGGCAGGCGGCGGGTATCGCCCCCCTGGTCGTCGCCGCGGCGCTGCTGTCAGGTTTCGTAGAGGTCGGCGCCTATGCGCTGCTGCCGCTCTATGCGCTGCGCAGCGGCCTCGGCCAGGGCGAGGCGATCGCCATGCTGACCGTCTTCACGCTCGGCGCGATCGTGCTGCAGGCGCCGCTCGGTCTCTTCGCCGACCGCCTGGACCGGCGGCGCCTGCTGATGGCCTGCGCGCTCGGCAGTATCCTCTGTGCCGCGGCCCTGCCGGGCGCGATCGGCGTGCCGCTGCTGCTCTGGCCGCTGCTCGTGCTCTGGGGCGGGCTGGGGCTCGGCTTCTACACCCTGGGCCTGGCGCTGCTGGGCCAGCGCTTTCCGCCGGCCGACCTCGCCGTCGCCAACGCGCTCTTCATCCTCGCGTTCGAAGCGGGCAACGTGCTGGGGCCGGCCGCCGCCGGCGCGGCCATGGATCTCTGGGACCCGCACGGCCTGCTGCTGGCGCTGGCCGCGGCCGCGGCGGTCTTCCTCGCCTTCGCCGCGGCCCTGCCCGATTCCGGCCAAGATTGGCGGGTAAGCAGGGGAAAGCCCCCGCAGCCATGAGGAGACGCCGGATGCCGTGCCGGAGCCAGATTGCCGCCGCCCTGCTGCTCGGCCTCGCCCTCGCCGGGCCGCCGCCCGCCGTGGCCGCCGCCGAGCCCCCGAAGGAGACGCCCGAGGAACTGGCCCGCGAGGGCATGGAGCGCATGCTGAGGGCGCTCGAGCTCTTCATCGAGATGATCCCGCAGTACGAGATGCCCGAGGTGACCGACGACGGCGACATCATCATCCGCCGCAAGCGCGGCAAGAGCGCCCCGCCGCCCGACCCGGAGCTGGAAGAGACCGACACCTGACGCGGCAGTTGCACGGTTTTGGGCAAACGAGCCTATGCACAGTAAAAACGTGTTTGATTTCAATAGGTTATGGGCTGTTTGCGATTGAGCGGCGCGGGATAAGTCATTGAAAACAAAAGAGTTTAGTTGCCAAGGTGCCCGTCAAAACCCTCGCCCTTCGGGAGAGGGAGGGGCCCGCGCGGCTTTCGCCGCGTGGGAGGGTGAGGGCTGGTTGGTTCAAGGATCGGGAGATGTGTCGGCCGAGGCCAGCGCATCGCGAATGACCTGGAGCACACCCTCGGTGTTGCCTAGGACATCGTGGTTCCAGAAGCGGAGAACCCGAAAACCCCAGCCGGCGAGCCGCGCGCTCCGCTCGTGATCCTTCTCTAGTTGGTCCGCGTGCTGGCCGCCATCCAGCTCGATCACGAGGCGGTCTTCCAGACAGAGAAAGTCCACCACATAGGGGCCGACCGGCGTTTGGCGCCGGAACTTGCGGCCGTCCAGCCCTCGGCTCCGCAGGTGCCGCCACAGCACCTGTTCTGCGTCGGTCGCCTGCTTCCGCAAGGCTCTGGGACGTGTGGTCGCTGGCATGAAAACAGCTTAGCAGAAACCAACCGGCCCTCACCCTCCCGCTTCTCGGGCCCCTCCCTCTCCCGATGGGCGAGGGGAAGGTGGCCGGCGCGGCTCCACTTTGTTCTTGACAACGGCCTCTATATAGGGTATATATCCTAGTATAGACAGGAAGGCAGCAGGATAGGGCCATGACGATCGGTGAGGACATCGCAGGCGCGGAGGACCGGGCGGCCGCGGCGCTGCTGGCCGGTATCGCGCCGAGGGACGGGGTCGAGGCGGCGCTGGCCGCGCAGATGGCGGCCTGCCACGAGGCCGCCCTGGCCTGCCTCGGCAACGCGCGGCGGGAGGATCTGCCCCAGAGCGCGCGGACCGGCGAGCTCCGCACCGGGACGCGCCTGATGGGCCTCTTCACCCAGCAGCTCGGCGCGCTCGAGCGCCACCGGACGCACCTGCGCCGGGAGCGGGAGGCCGCGGAGAGCGCCGAGCGCGACGCCGAGCTGCGCCGCAAGTTCGCGCAGCGAGACGCCGAGCGCGAGGCCGAGGAGGCTCTGCTTTTTCCCTCCCGCGCGTCCAGGCTGTCCGTGCCGCCCACAGACGAGGCGATCTTCGAGCGCCTCTGCCAGCGCTTCGAGCGGCGCATGAGCGGGGAGGGGGTCGAAGCCGACCCGGCCCCGGTACCGGACGCCGCGGGCGCCGCTGCGTCGCCCCCGCCGGCCGCGCCCGAGGCTCCGCTCAGCCGCCAGCAGCGCCGCGCCCTCGAGCGCCTGGGCCGCAAGGCGCGGCGGCGGGCGGGCGCAGGGTAAGGCTTGGGGGCGGGCGCGCCCGACAAGAAGGATTTGAACCACAGAGGCACAGAGGCACGGAGAACCAACCGCCCCAGCGTGTCATTGCCGGACGCGATCCGGCAATCCAGGAGGGTGCCGGCCGCATATGCCGCTCTGGATCACCGGGTCGCGGCCCGGTGATGACAAAATGGGAGAGCTGTTCCTCATTCGCGGCTTACTCAGCGCGCCGGAACCTGTCTTTGTGCCTTCGCGTCTTCGTGGTTCCAAGTTTGGTTCCTCGGCGTCTACGAGGCTCCGCGGTGAGAGCCCTTGGATGATCAGATGACGACGGCCCCGGCCATGCACAAGGAGCCCGCGCTGCCGCGCGCGCACGCGGGCGGGCGCGCCCTGCCGGGCCCCGGCGGTGCGGGCCAAGCGCCGCTGCGGCTCAGCCACCTCTCCCCAGTACCTCCACGCTGACCTCGGCCTTGCCCTGGCGCTCGAAGCCGAGGGCCTGGGCGGCGCGTTTCGAGACGTCGACGATCCGGCCCGCCACGAAGGGGCCGCGGTCGTTGATGGTGAGGACGACGGAGCGGCGGTTCTTGAGGTTGGTGACGCGCACCCGGGTGCCGAAGGGCAGGGTCTTGTGCGCCGCGGTCATGGCATACATGTCGTAGCGCTGGCCGCTCGCGGTCGTCTTGCCATGGAAGCCCGGCCCATACCACGAGGCGATGCCGACCTCGGCGCCGCGGGCCACGCTCGTCCGGTCGGCGTGGGGCGCGGCGCCGGACGTGATCGGCGGCGACGCGCAGGCGCTCAGCCACACTGCGGCCAGCGCCGCGCATAAGATCCGTCCTGCCGTCATCGTCGCGTCCTTAAAGGTTCCGCGAAAGCCTTCCCATAGCCCGGCTCCGCTTATCGCGGGGTTAAGAGCTGGGGGCGTCCGGGTGCCCGGACGCAGGCGCCGCATATTTGCCACACGCGCTTTGCCGGCCGGTAACACCTTGTTAAGGCGGCCTGCCAAGAATGGTTCCCAGGAGCGGCATTACCGTTCACGGGAGCAGCCTCTTGGACCAATTGTTCAGACAAAGACGCCAACCGGCCGACACGCCGTCCCCCCGGCCGCGGCCGATCGTCCGGGGCCCGTGGCGCCTAGCGCCCGCCCTGATGCTCGGCTTGGTCCTCGTGGCCTGCGCGGGGCCGGGCGCCGAGCATGCCGCGCCGACGGTGCCCGGCCCGCAGGGCTTCGTCCAGAGCGCCTCCCATGCCCAGGCGAGCCGGGCCGCGCCCGCGCGCCCGCGCATCGTCACGCCGCAGCGCCGGCTGCAATGCGTGCCCTATGCGCGCCAGCTCTCCCGCCTGGATATCCGGGGCGACGCCTGGACCTGGTGGGACCAGGCCAAGGGACGCTACCAGAGAGGCCAGAGGCCGGCGGTCGGGTCGGTGCTGGTGCTCCGGCGCAAGGGCCGCAGCCGCGGCCACCTGGCCGTCGTCACCCGGGTCGTCAGCGACCGCGAGATCGTTGCCAGCCACGCCAATTGGCTGAACCGCGGCCAGATCCACATCGATACGCCGATCCGCGACGTCTCGCCCAAGAACGACTGGTCGGCCGTGCGGGTCTGGTACACCCCCGGCAAGGTGCTGGGCAAAAGCGTCTACCCGGCCTACGGCTTCATCTATCCCTCGACCCGCACCGCGGCGCAGTGAGCCCGGCGAAGGCGCTCTAACGAAACCCTCGCCCTTCGGGCTATCAGATTCACACATCTCATGGCTCGGGGGTTGAATGGCTTTGTCACCCCCACCCCAACCCTCCCCCGTCAAGGGGGAGGGAGCAAAGCATTGAAGTTCCTGGCTTTTCGTTCCCTCCCCCCTTGCGGGGGAGGGCCAGGGTGGGGGGTGAAACCTGGCGCGGCGGGCCGTTCCTTGGCCCCCGGCGACCATCTTCGCGACCCGTACACTACGGACATGGCCCCGATCGACACCATGTCCTTGATTTCCCTGCAAAAGATCTGTGCACGTGCTAGCTCCCAAAGGAGAGGGAAAAGACGCCGAGATCACGCCATTCTTCTCCCTTCCCCCTCGCCGGAGAGGGTTAGAGCATGGTCGCCGGCTCTTCGCTCGGG
>CAMYMY010000239.1 GCA_947259625.1 uncultured Kiloniellales bacterium
GCCGATTCATCGAACCGCACGCTGGAATCGGCCGTGGTCCGCTTCGCCGGGGATTCCGGTGACGGTATGCAGCTGACCGGCAGCCAGTTCACGCTCGCCACCGCGCTGGCCGGCAACGATCTGGCGACCTTCGCCGACTTTCCCGCCGAGATCCGCGCGCCGGCCGGCACGACCTTCGGCGTTTCCGCGTTCCAGATCAATTTCGGGGCGCGCGAGATCCTGACCTCGGGCGATGCCCTGGATGTCCTCGTCGCCATGAACCCGGCGGCGCTCAAGGTCAACCTGGCGGACATCAAGGACGGTGGCCTGGTGATCGCCGATACGGGCGCCTTCACCGACAAGACCCTGCGCAAGGCCGGCTATGACACCGACCCGCTGGAGGACGGAAGCCTGGCCGCCTTCCGTGTGCTGAAGCTGGACGTCTCGCGGCTGACCCTCGAGGCGGTCAAGGACTTCGGGGTGTCGAAGAAGGAGGGGCTGCGCTGCAGGAATATGTGGGCGCTGGGCCTGCTCTACTGGATGTTCGGCCGCAAGCGCCAAGCGACGGTCGAGTGGTTCGAGCGCAAGTTCGCCGCGCGGCCCGAGATCGCCACGGCCAACATCGCCGCGCTCAACGCCGGCCACGCCTTCGGCGAGACCGCGGAGCTGCCGGCGGAGATCGCCAGCCTGGTCGTGCCGCCGGCCGCGATCGCGCCGGGCCTCTACCGCAACGTGACCGGCTCCGAGACGCTTGCCTGGGGACTGGTCGCGGGCGCCCAGTTCGCCGGACTGGACTTGGCCTTCTGCTCCTACCCGATCACGCCGGCCTCCCAGGTGCTGCACGTCCTGGCCAAACTCAAGGATTACGGCGTGCTGACTTTCCAGGCCGAGGACGAGATCGCGGCGATCTGTGCGGCGATAGGCGCGTCCTACGCAGGCTCGCTCGGGGTGACCTCGAGCTCCGGCCCGGGCATCGCGCTGAAGACCGAAGCCCTTGGACTCGCGGTGGCGGCCGAGCTGCCGCTGGTCGTGATCAATTCGCAGCGCGCCGGCCCTTCGACCGGCATGCCGACCAAGACCGAGCAATCCGATCTCTACCAGGCCGTCTTCGGGCGCAATGCCGACAGCCCGCTGGTCGTGCTGGCGGCGCGCTCGCCGGCCGACTGCTTCGACGTCGCTATCGAGGCCGTGCGCCTGGCGGTCACCTACATGACGCCGGTGATGGTCTTGTCGGACGGCTATATCGCCAACGCCTCCGAGCCGTGGCGAATTCCCGACGTCGACGCCATGCCCCGCTTCCCGGTGCGCTTCGAGACCGAGGCGGCGGGCTTCGCGCCCTTCCGTCGCGACCCGGACACCCTGGCGCGGCCCTGGGCGGTGCCGGGCACGCCTGGATTGGCCCACCGTGTCGGCGGCCTGGAGCGGGCCGAGGATAGCGGAGAGGTGTCCTACGATGCGGCCAACCACCAGCGCATGACCGATCTGCGCGCGGCCAAGATCGCCGGCATCGCCAACGACCTTCCCGAGCAGGCCGTCGAGCTGGGTGCCTCGAGCGGGCGCTTGGCCGTGGTCGGCTGGGGCTCGACCTACGGACCGATCAACCGCGCGGTGAGCAACCTGGGCGCCTGCGGCCTCGAGGTGTCGCACGTTCACCTGCGCCACTTGTCGCCGTTGCCCCGAAACCTCGGTGAATTGCTCGACGGCTTCGACCGGGTCCTGGTGCCCGAGATGAACAAGGGCCAGCTTCTCACCCTGCTTCGCAGCGTCTATCTGCTGCCGGCCGAAGGGCTCCACAAGGTGACCGGCAAGCCCTTCAAGATCGCCGAGATCGAGCAGGCGATTCTTGAACGCTTGGAGACGGCCTGATGAACGTCGCAAGCCCGTCGCCGCCTCCGGCGGCCAAGGACTACGCCTCGGACCAGGAGGTGCGCTGGTGCCCGGGCTGTGGCGACTACGCCATCCTGAAGGCGGTGCAGCGCAGCCTAGCCGAGCTCCGGGTGGAGCCGGATAAGACGGTCTTCGTCTCCGGCATCGGCTGCGCGGCGCGGTTCCCTTACTATCTGTCGACCTATGGCTTCCATACGATTCACGGCCGTGCGCCGGCGATCGCCACGGGTATCAAGCTGGCCAACCCGGAGCTCGACGTCTGGGTCGTCAGCGGCGACGGGGACGCGCTTTCGATCGGCGGCAACCACCTGCTGCACGTCCTGCGTCGCAACGTCGATTTGCAGATCCTGCTGTTCAACAATGAAATCTACGGGTTGACCAAGGGTCAGTATTCGCCGACCTCCCGGCCCGGTACGCGTTCGCCCTCGACGCCGCAGGGCTCGCTCGAGGCGCCGGTCTCGGCCGCTGCCTTCGCCTTGGGTGCCGGCGCGCGCTTTGTCGCCCGCTCGGTCGATACGCTGCAGAAGCACCTGCCCGGGGTCCTGAGGCGTGCCCGAACCCACCGGGGCGCTTCCTTCGTCGAGATCCTGCAGAACTGCATCGTCTACAACGACAACGTCTTTGGCGATATCACCGACCGCGCGGTCGCCGAGGACGCCCAGATCCACGTGGCGCACGGCCAGCCGCTGTTATTCGGCAAGGACCGCGGCAAGGGCCTGCGCCTCCGACCGGGCACAGTGGAGCTGGAGGTCGTGGCCCTGGGCGCGGGCGGCCCGGGCGAATCCGAGCTGTTGCGGCACGACGAGACAAGCCGGCCGCTGGCCGCCCTGCTGGCGGCCATGGCGCCGCCGGACCTGCCCATGGCGCTGGGCGTGCTCTACTGCGACCCGGCGCCGAGCTACGATGGTCAGGTGGGCGAGCAGATGGCCGTGGCCCAATCCAACGGCCGCGACCGAGACCTCGACCGGCTGTTGCGCGGCGGTCACACCTGGACCGTGCCCGGCTAATACCTCGAGTATCAGGCCAGGCGCTTCAGGAATCCCAGAAAGAGCTCTCTTTCGCCCGCGTTGAGCGGGGCCAGGATGGCATCGTTGGTCTCGACCATCCGGACCTGCAACGTCTCGATCACCTCGCTGCCGGCGGCAGTCAGCTGGAGGACGATGCGCCGCCGGTTGTTGCGGTCGGGCGTCCGCGTGATGAGGCCGCGCTCGCAGAGACGCTGGATGACGCCCTGGATTGTCGCCGGGTGCATCGCGGTCATGCGACCCAGATGGTTCTGCGACAGTCGGCCGACCTCGGACAAACGGACCATGGCGAAGTACTGGGGCGGCGTCAGTTGATGGTCGCTCACGATCGAGGCGAAGATGGCCGAGGCGCGCTTGTGCGCGCAGCGCAGCAGGTGCCCGGTCTGGTCGTCGAGCGCCACGCTGCTGGTCTTGCGGAGGGGACTAACGGTGGTCCTTGTACCGAGAGCATTCACTGTCGAGGCATCCTATCGTGCTATCTTGGCAAAGCTCACCGGTGCCGAGAACCGGGGCAGGCGACCCGCCCTGCGACGGCAGATGTCACAGAGGTGGTGTTGATTAAGTAAGCTAACATAAAAAGATTAATGATTTTCGTCTAGTCCATTTTCCGGAAAACAGGGCGATTTTCTTCGTTCGGCCAGAGGTGTCCCAGGAACCAGCCGCTTTCCACCAGGGCGTGAGCCGCGGCGATGTCGGGAGCCAGGGGGCGGTCCTGGTCGAGAAAGTCGGCGCGCGCGCGCAGCTCCGTCATGACGGTCAGAAGGGCGGGGCTGGTCGCCAGCGGCCGGCGCAGGTCGAGCCCCTGAGCCGCGGCGAGCAGTTCGATGGCGACGATCCGGCCGCCGTTCTGCGCCATATCGAAGAGCCGCCGCGCCGCATAGGCCGCCATGGACACATGGTCCTCCTGGTTGGCCGAGGTGGGCAGGCTGTCGACGCTGGCTGGGTGCGCCAGGGCCTTGTTCTCGCTGACCAGGGCCGCGGCGGTCACCTGGACGATCATGAAGCCGGAGTTGAGCCCCGGTTCGGCCACCAGAAACGCCGGCAGGCTCGACATGTGCACATCGGTCAAGAGCGCGACGCGCCGCTCCGACAGCGCCCCGATCTCGGCCAGCGCCAGCGCGATCATGTCGGCAGCCATGGCGACCGGCTCGGCGTGGAAGTTGCCGCCCGAAAGAATCTCGTTCTGCTCGGGGAAGACCAACGGATTGTCGGAGACCGCGTTGGCCTCGCGCGCCAGCATGCCGGCCGCGGCCTCGAGCACATCGAGCGCGGCGCCCATGACCTGCGGCTGACAGCGCAGGGAGTAGGGGTCCTGGACCCGGTCGCATTCCAGGTGTGAGGCGCGGATCTCGCTGTCGGCCAACAGCCCGCGCAGCACCTCGGCGACCTGGATCTGGCCCGGCTGGCCGCGGACCGCCTGGATCCGCGCGTCGAAGGGCGCGTCGCTGCCGAGCGCCGCGTCGACACTCATCGCCCCGGCGGCGAGCGCTGCGGCGAACACGTCCAGCGCGGCAAACAAACCTTCCAGGGCGAGCGCAGTGGAAACCTGCGTGCCGTTCAGCAGCGCCAGACCCTCCTTGGCCGCCAATTGGATCGGCGTCAGGCCGAGCCGCTGCAAGACCTCACCTGCCGGCAGGCGTTCGCCGTCCAGGTCCAGCTCCCCGAGGCCGATCAACGGCGCCGAGAGATGGGCGAGCGGCGCCAGGTCGCCCGAGGCGCCGACCGAGCCCTTGGCCGGGACCACCGGCAGGGCGCCGGCGTTGAGCAGAGCGAGCAGCAGCTCGATCACCTCGCGCCGGACCCCGGAATGACCGCGCGCCAGCGCATTGATCTTGAGCAGCAGGACGAGCCGCACGGTCGCCGGGTCGAGGGGCTCGCCGACGCCGGCGCAGTGCGACCGGACCAGGCGATGCTGAAGCTCGGTCACCTGGTCGCTCGATATGGCGGTGCGCGCCAGGCTGCCGAAGCCCGTGGTGATGCCGTAGACTTGGCGCCCCTCGCGGACCACCGCGGCGACGGTCTCGGCCGCGGCGTCGACGCCGCGCCAGGCCTTCGCGTCGAGCTTCAAGGGGCGCGGGTCGCGCCACAGGGCATGCAGGTCGGCCAGGCGAAGCTCGCCGGGCCTCAGTCGGAAGGAACCCTCGCCGGCCATCGTACGGTCCCGCTTGTCCACGCGATTTGCGGCCGACCTTTACCATGGCCGCGGGCCGCCGCAAACGCCGACGTCGCCGCCGCATCGGCATCCCGCCGCCGCGAGGCGGGATGGGCCCGGCGGCTTGACCGGACGACGCCGCGACCCCGAGCAGCGAATCCGCACTGGACGCGGCCGCGCCGCTGCGCTAATCGCCATGTCCCATGGACCTTAAGTCAATCGAACGGGCTGCCGCGGCCGAGGGCCTGTCGCTGCGCGGCGCCTTCCATCCCGAGGCGGCCGACCGGGTGCCGGACCTGCCGGACGGGCGGCCGGCGCGCACGCTGGTGCTGCTCGGCAACGCCGGCCCCGGCCTGTGGTCGGCCTTCGCCGCGGCGCCCGAGTTCGCCGACGGCATGGCCGATCCGCTCAACCGCTGGAGCACGCGGGTGATCGGCGGGTTGGCGGACCGCTTCGGCGCGCGCGCGCACTTCCCGTTCGGCGCGCCGCACCGGCCCTTTATCGCCTGGGCCAAGCGCGCCGAGCCGGTCGCCGAATCGCCGCTCGGCATGCTGATCCATCCCGACCACGGCCTGTGGCACGCCTACCGCGGCGCCCTGGCCTTCGCGGCGATGCTCGAGCTTCCGCCAGCCGACACCCGGCCGCGGCCTTGCGATGTCTGTGACGACCGGCCCTGCCTGACGGCTTGTCCGGTCGGCGCCTTCGGCGCGCCGGGCTACGACGTGGCGGCCTGCGCCGGACACATCGCGGCGCCGGCCGGCGCCGACTGCCTGGATCTCGGCTGCCGGGCGCGGCGCGCCTGTCCGGTCGGCCGGGCGCTGCAATATGGGCCGGCACAGGCGCGCTTTCACATGGCCGCCTTCCTGAAGGCCTTGCCGGCGGAGGCGCCGGCGTGAGCGGCACGGTCATCCTGATCGACCATCCGGTCGGCTGCCGCGACGACCGCGCC
>CAMYMY010000240.1 GCA_947259625.1 uncultured Kiloniellales bacterium
CGGCTCAAGCGCGCATCTCGCAAGCTCAACGCCGGAAAGTGGCGCCCGAAGCGTTGGGGGCTCTGATCGAGGACTGCGTGCAGGACGACTATCTGGAGCGCAAGAGCCGTTTGAAGAAGCTCGCCGTGCACATGGACAGCGTGTTGCTTGCCAGTCTCGACGTGCTCGCGGTCGCGCGTCGGCCGGAGGCGGTGACCTTGGTGGCGGCGCTGCGGCCGGACATCGACCTTAGACCGCTGGCGAAGTTCCTTATCGCTGGAGACGACGACGGCAAGATCGTGCAGCTCGATGGCATCGCGTTCCGGGAAGGACTGATAGCGGCGATGGCCTGCCCGCAAACCGCGGGGCCCGAGCTGGCATCCCTGATGGGCGAGGCGAACAAGGCATTCAAGAGCTTTTCCCGGCGGGGCTTTGGCGAGGAGGAGACGGCTCGGCCTGGCGCCAGCGAGGGCTTTGCCTCCGGGGCCCAGCCACTTATCGAGATCAGGCGGCAGCTGGCGGCCTTTCGCCAGAAACTGCGGCGCATGAGGCTTCCCCAAGGGGGCTGGGAAGAGCAGTTCGGAGTGGATTCGAAAACCTTTCGCAAACAGTTTCGCTTGTTGTACGGAGTTGCGGCATGACCGGCACTTGGAACACACTTACGGAACGTCGAAGGACCCTGGCTGAGTGCGCTTTCGGCGCCCTGAGCACGCTCGACGAGATCACTGCCGCGAAGCGCTCCCGGGGGACCGGTGAGCGCCAGGTCGGCTTCGGCGATATCTATGCCTACGTCAACGAGCCGGGTCGTCCGATGAACGCCCGGCTGAGCGAGGCGCTGGAGGCGGATGCCGGATTGCGCGAAGACCTTCTGCGGCTTCTTACCAAGACCGCCGGCTACCGGTGTCCACGATCAGCTGCTGCCGGCACGAAGGTTCTGGAGAGTCGCCAGGGCCAGGGCTTCATCATCAGGCTGCGGCCGTCGCGCGCCGAACCGTCGCAGGTCTATGTTGTGATCGAGTTGCTCGACCCCGCCGCAGAGACACCCAAAGCGCTGTTCATCGCCGAGCACCGGGATGGGCTGCTCAAGCATGCCTTGCCCGAGGCGCGCGGCGGCATGGTGCAGCTCTTGGCAGAGACCGAATCGGATTTGGTGCGGGCGCTGCGGAATCCCGGTAGCGAGGTGTTTCTGCGTTGACTTCGGTCAGGGTTTACATTGCCACTACGGAAGGCGCCGCCGAGGTGCAACGGATTACCGAGGAGGAGCCCAACGTCAAGTCCGTCGTTTGCCTCGACGGCAAGGCGCTTGCGCTTCCGATCAGCCCTGATTACGAGGCCTTCGTACGCAAGCCCACCGGCATTCTCGAAAGAGCTTACGGACACCCCGCCTATCGCATGGACGTGTCCACCGCGATCTCAGAGGGCATGAGCTGGCAGCTTGGGGCCCTGGTCGCGCACGCCCTCTTCGCGGCGGGTCGTCTTGCGCAAAAGAACGACCAGGCGAGCCAGGTGGTCTGGCTGACCGGCGAGGTCGACCGGGATCTTCGGGTCTTGCCGGTGGAGTACGTGCGGGAAAAACTCCGGCGTTCCGGGAATTTGCTTGCCGAGTTGAAGGCCGCCAAGATTCCGGTCACCCTCGGCGTGCCGCGACGCAACCACGATGAGCTGGACGCCGGCTGGCTCGAAAAGTTGGGCATCGGTGTCGAGGCCTGCCGGATCGTTCCCCTCGACTCCGCGGACCAGATCCTTGATCTCCTGGGCCTCGCGGCGCCTTGCGCCAAGGGGCCGCAGGCGGCCTCAGCGCGCGCCCTGCCTCGTGTCGGTCAGGCCAGACCGGTGATCGGAGTTTTCCTGGGCCTCGTCGTGATCGGCGCCTTGTTGAGCGCCATCGCATGGTGGGGCTACGACCTCGACCCGCCGGCCCGCGCCCCGCCCGCCGGGCAGGGCGGGGGGCCGACCGAGAAGAATGGAATCAACCAGTTCTCCGTTGCCGCGATCGAGACACGGGCCCAGCCTGGCTCGACCTGTGCGGCCGTGAATTTCCGCTCCGCCGATGCGGTGGTGACGGAGATCGCGCTATCCAATCATACTCCGATCACGACCCAGGACGCCGAACAGCTCTGTGGCCTGCGGTACCGGGTCTCGAACCTGGGCGGCAAGGCCGAAGTCTGGATCTTCGGGGCGCGTTCGGCGAAGGGCTCGTCGTCACTCAATACCAAGATCTTGGCACAGGCCCGCTTGGTCGACGAGGACGAAGGCGTCTTGCTCGACATCCGGCTGCCCCGCCGCCTGGAGCAGCCTCTCCTACACCGGCTCGCTATTGTCGCCGTTCGGAACCCAAGCGGCGACCTGGGCCGGCGGCTGAAAGGGTTCATCAAAACTCTGGACGGCCCGATTCGCCCCGTGGAGTGGAACCGACTGCTGGCTGGCCTCCAACAAGCCGGCCTGGACGTCGTTCACCTGACACACGAGCTAGATCCCTGACCGCGTTTCGGCCTGAGAAACCGTTCAAGCCCTTTCATAACCCAGCTAGGGACCCAAGAAAGGGAACGAGCGATGACCAAATTACATTCGAACGCGACGGTCTGGACAAGGATGGCGGCGACCCCCGCGCTCCTCCTCGCTGTGCTGACGGTGGTGGCCTGCAGCACGGATAAGGGGTTGCCAGAGTTCGGCAGCATCGACTTCCGCGAAACGCGTTACGAGGACGTAGCGGCCCTGCGCGACTTCCGCGATTGCCGGGACCAGGCCGTCGAGTTGGATAGCCAGGCCCGCGCGGGCGGAGATCCCGCGCGCTATCTGTCGAGCGCGGAACTCCTGGAACGTTGTGACCTCGATCTTGGTTCGGACGCGTCCATGGTATCCGAGGACGAGCGCATGCGCGCCCATGGCCTCGGCATCCAGAACTACATCAAGGGCGGTGACGCCGGCGCTGCGCGCCGCAGGCTCGAGCGCTTCAAGCAGCTCTATGCCGGCAGGGATCTCTACTATGCCGACGGCTCCTCTTTTCGGTCCACCATGGAAGTCCTCCTGGGTCAGCGCGAGCAGCGTGACTTCGGCCGGTACTCGATGCTCAACGTAAGCACGGCATTGAAGGATGAAATGCGGCGGATCCAGTACTGGAAGCATAACTGACACGAGCCCGGGCCCACGAAAGGAACGCGATGATGACCAGGACCCTCGACAGGCGCACGGGCCGGAGACCAGGACTCGGCATCCGGGTCGCCACCTGCCTTCTCACCTTGGCGCTTCTGGCGGATGCGACGCCATCCTCGGCCGCTACCGAACCTCGGCACGGATCTTGGAATCCGGTCGCCAGCGAGAAGCTCATAAAGCTGCCCGGCTCCTATCTCAAGAAGGCCATAGAGAACGACTTCTCCAACTCCGGCCTGGCGGCCGCCCTCCGGGACACCGAGATCTCGATGGGCCTCAAGTCGCAAACCCTGGCGGATCTGCAAAGCGCCATCGACCAAGCGGACGGAGAACTCAAGGTCGATCTCCAGCATCAGTTCCTCGCCGAGAAACGGGACTACCTCGAGCTGGTCGGAGAGCATCAGGATCTGCGGCGTGAGCAGATGGCCACGAAGATGCGCCTCTACGAGAAACTGCTCGGCAAGCTAAGCCGGGACAATGCCGCCATGACGCCGGCGCGTCGGGCCCTCGTCGAGAAGCAGGATGATGCAAAACGCCGGTTCGAGAACTCGATCTCCAAGGTCGACATGAAGCTCTTCAGCACCCCCATGATCAGCGAGAGCAAGTATGCGGTCGAGTACTCGAAGAACGTCGTGGCGGTCGAACGGCTCGTGCAGGCGATCAAGGCGCACCCGATGAATGCCCAGCCCGAGATCAATGGGCGCGCGGTCACGAAGCAGGAGTTCCTGCGCCAAGCGGTGGCCGACACGCAGGCCGAGCTTGCCATCGTCGATCAGGAGGAGACGATCCTTGGCTACATGGCCAAGCTGATCGCGCTGGATGCGTTGGCCCTCACGGAGGCCGTGGCCGACGGTGACGGTGAATTGGCTGACGAGAAGCAGACAAGCAACCTTGCCTCTGCCGTCGACTACTTCATTCCGCAGTGAGTTTCTATTGTCGGTGAGCACAAGGAGGATATTGCACCATGAACCGCAGAACAGCCTTACTTCTCGCGGCCTTCGCCTCGAACATTCTGGCGTCGGGCGCGGCATTGGCCGGAACCGTGGAAAATCTGGAACGGGAACGGGCGATCGCCATCGAAGCCCTGCTTTCTCCCAACATGGACCCGGCCGAACGCCAGAGCAGCGCCGAGATCGCAAGGACCCGGCTGGTCGACCTGGAGCGCATGGTCCTCAGGGACGACGGCCTGCGCGGACGCAACACCCCCGCGGTGCGCGCCGCCTTCGAAAACTATGACCTTTCGTTCCTGGTGCATGCCTCGATCGAGAAGAACCGGAGTCTGATCGATCATTGGCTCGAACAGCTCGGCGTCACGACCAATTCCCTCATGAGCGCGCGAATCGGGAGACGCTGAGATGAGGGAACCGGCACCGCTGTTGGCGGCGGCCTCGCAGGCGGTCAGCTACATGCTCGGCGGCCTGGTGATCGCCCTGGCGCTCGGCGTCATGGCGACCTCGGTGAGCGCGGTCGAGATTACCACCTGGGCTTGGGACGTTCTCGGTCTCGCCTTCGCGACGCTGCTTGGAAGTCTGGTCTTCATCGCCTTGCTGTGCTGGGTGAAGATCAAGCAGCTGCAGGCGAGAGGAGGTGAATACCGGCCCTGGCTGGTGGCCGGCGTTCAGGCAGCCAACGGCATTGCCACCCTCGCCTTGACCTATACGCTGCTCGGCATCAGCCTGGGCATCGGCAGCCTCGCGGGTCAGCAGCTCACGCCGGACACCATACAAGGGGTGATCAAGAGCCTGACCGAGAACTTCAGCATGGCCTTCATGACCACCGTTGTCGGCCTGCCGACCTCGGCCTTGCTGCGCAGCCTCCTGCTGGTCGCCCATGCCCGCAAGAGCTCCGCTGCCCGGAGCGCCTCAGCAGCGGCTGAGCGTGGAAACTGGAGGCCGTCATGAGATTCCTGCTCTTCAACCTCGCCGTGATCGCGGCGCTCTTCTACCTGTTCAGCGCCGATCGCAGCGGCTCGGACTTCGGCAACGATTTTCGCGAGGACCCGCTCCAGGTGATACGCCAGGAGCTGGAGTCCTTGGCGCGCGACGTCGCCGACGGGCGCAAGGGCGCCGACCAAACGTCGCCAGAGACCATCGCGGCGGAGATGCCGAGGGACGGCGCGCAAGTGCCGACGGCAGGGATGGTCGATCCCGCGCCCGTTTCGCCGAAGGATCAGTCGATCCCGGCAGCTTCCGCTTCGGCAAAGACGGCGTCGGCCGGGCAGGACGTGGCGCCGGCCGCCGCGCAAGCCTCGAAAGTCCTCGAGGACGGTCGGCAGGAAGCCCGTGCGGCCCCCGATCCGATCGGCCCCCTGCCGCAGGTCGACGATCCGTCGGTGGCCCGTCGTCGCGCCGAGGTGTTGGACGGCGCCGCTCCCTTGGACGACAGGCGCGGCGAGACCCCGGTCGAGGGTCAGCCACCGATGAGTCCCGAAGAGCGTCTTCGCAAGCTCTATTCCTTGGCCGAGGAGATGGAACTGCTCTACGTGAGCAAGATGACGCGCTGAGGCCATGCATTCGCGTGCGATCGCCGGCAAGGTTTCCGTCGTCCTCTCGCTGGGTCTGATCGCGCTGGTCGTCTTCGCGTTTCTCGGCAAGGCCCAACGGCAGCCGCGTATCGTTCCCGCAAGCGACGAAACGACGGCTGCTCCGGCTCTGGCGCAGCCCAGGGTTCTGGCGACCACGCCCGTGGTGCTGCCGCCTCCTCCGGCGCTAGCGTCGGGAGAAAGTCCAAAGGTCTCGGCCACGCCCGAGAAGCAAGCGCCGCACTCCGCCGAAGCCGAGCAGAAACCCATATCGACAAGAAGCGCTCGATCGGAGCAACCAAGCGCGCCATCCCCGTCCTCCAC
>CAMYMY010000241.1:0-988 GCA_947259625.1 uncultured Kiloniellales bacterium
GCCGTGAGTGACCGTGTAGAGCTTGGCGACCACCAGGTTGAGAACCGTGCTGCTCGCCAGCGCCACGATCAACCCATAGCTCGTGACCGGCGAAGCCAATACAATGTCACCGAAGATCTCTTGTGTTAACGACTCCATGTCACGCCTCCATTATTTCGGCCAATACCACGAGTGATTGAGTTCGTCCATTCGGCTGTTCCGATCTTGCCGGGGCCGAGCCGGGGGCGGATCGGGGGACGCCACTTTGGTTGGCCAAGAAGACGCCTGCGATGGCACCGACCGTCCGGCGCCATGCCGAAGCGCGGCGGTTGGAAATCTTTCGGGTTCCAGGCCTTGGTGCAGTCCGCTTCGCGCCGCCCATCACCAATCCAGGTTTCCATCTTCCCTTTTTCCCTTAGTAAGCAACAATTTACAAAAAACCGATTTTGAGACTTATTTTACGTATGATATGTTCTACGAGGGACCCTGAAATCGCGTATATGGGGTATACGGGCCTATGCGAGACCCTATGACACCTGAACCGTTCCCGAGCTGGGACGACTTCCGGTTCTTTCTCGCAACCAGCGAAGCGGGCAGCTTCTCCAAGGCCGCCGGCCAATTGGGCATGACCCAGCCCACGATCAGCCGCAGAATCGAAAGCCTGGAGCAGAGGCTCGGCGTACGGCTGTTCGACCGTCTGCCGAGCGGCGTGGCGCTGACCACCCGCGGCGAGAGCATCCTCGATGCCGCGCGCCACATCGAGAGCGCGGTTCGCGAAATCCACCGGAGCGTCATCGGCTCGGACAAACGTTTGGAAGGCCCGGTGCGGATCTCCGTGACCGACGGGCTGGCGACCTACTGGATGACGCCGCGCCTCGGGGAACTGCTAACGAAACATCCGGGAATCTCGATCGAGTTCCAGTGCTCGATAGAACCGGCCGACGTGCTGAAGATGGAAAGCGATCTGTCCATCCAGTCTCGAATGCCCGAAGCGGGGGACCTGATCGCA
>CAMYMY010000241.1:1019-6954 GCA_947259625.1 uncultured Kiloniellales bacterium
CCTGGGCGTCACCAGGGTATCTGGAGCAGCATGGCAGACCGCGCCGGCCGGAGGAGCTCTTGCTGCACCGGCTATTGGATCATCGCGTCCATTATCAAGAGGAAGGGGAATGGAGCGATTGGTTCGGCCTGGCACGCGCTGCGAACCTCGTTACCTACATGACCAATTCCAGCTCGTCTTTGATTAGCGCGATACAGTCCGGCCTTGGGATCGGGATGTTGCCGACATATGCCTGCGAATGCGTCGATGGGATCGTGCCGCTGGACCTCGACCTGAGAACCTATTCGGAGATTCGGCTGGTGTGTCACCCAGACATACAGGATACGGCCCGAGTACGTGCGGTGATCGACTGGACGAAGGCGCTATTCGACCAAAAGAGATGGCCTTGGTTCAGGGACGAATTCTACCCGCCGACCAGTCCCAAAGCGTAGTGTCGGCGTGTGAAGGATTCGCTTGACGCCCGATGCGTCGATCCTCGGAGCCAGCTCACTATCGACAGCTTGCACCAGCTTGCACCAGGCGGATTGGCCGCCGCTGCACCAACTCCTGCGCCGCGCCCCGAAAATCCATCACCAAGACCAAGTGCGGCCCCGTGCCGGTCAGACCCAGCCAAGGCGTTCCATCCGGCTGCGCAGCTCCTTGGCCCAGCCTTCATCGTCCCCGCCGTCGCCGGCCAATTCCAAGCCGGGGCTCGGAATCGAGTGCTCGGCCGGGCCGGGTTCGTCCCAGGCGCCCTCGGGCCGCATGAACAGAACGGGATTCTTGCCGATCGCGATCGGGTCGGGGTGCGGCTCCAGATCGCATTCGATTTCCACATATCGATGACCGGCATAGACGAAGCTGGGCGCATTCGTTCGCCGCCAACCATATCGCTCCCAGAACCGAAGCAGACGTATCTCCGCATTGCCTTGGATCTTGTGGTAGCCCTTTTGGCGGCACAGCTCGAGTACGAACTTGATGATCCCGGCGGCCGCGACGCCCCCCCTGAACTCGCGCCTGACCGCCACCCGTTCCAGCCGCGCAAAGCCGGCGAAGTACCGGATGCGTGCGGTGGCAATCGGTTCCGCGCCGCGCAAGCCGAGGATGTGCGTCGCCGCGAAGTCGTTGCCGTCGAACTCCTCGGCGTAGGAACAGTCTTGCTTGTTCAAGAAGACGGCCGCCCGCACCGCGAAGCCCTGCATCATTTCCTCGATGCTGTGGGCCACCTTTATGGTGGTACACGCCAGACCCGACAGCGGCGAGCTCTCGCTCTGCGCCGCGTTATCTATCTCCAACCTGTCCTGAGTCACGACCTTCATAGCTTTGCCCCTTTGCCGTCAGAGCCTTTCGAGCTCCTATCTCCCATTGGCCCGACGCTCGTCTGGAGCGCCGGTTCTTCCCATGGTGCTCCGCGTTCGAGAGGATCCGGGCCCCGAAGACCACCAAGACCGCGGTTTCCTTGGACGCGGCGAAACCGCCCCGCGACACGGCCGGATCGACCGACCGACCCCCGAAGCGGGCGACGCCGCGCTCAGCGACTGTTTTCAGGCAGGTCATGGTCTTCCCCGATCGTCTTCGAGCTTTATTCGACGAAAAGACCCGGTTTCGCCACTGGGGAAGACTACCTACAGCTTATTAACAATTTATAACTATATATGCGAAGTTTTCGATGTTGTTAAATCCCTTACAATAAGAAATTTATTTAAAATACTGTCTATTAGTGAAGTATTAATGGTTGTAATTACAAAAGATATTCGCTTCAATGGGTAGTTGTAATCTTGCGGCGGTCCATATTTGATAGTTTTTTACATTATAATACTAGGCGGCTCGACGACCTGCTCTCCCCATGAGGGATAGGCTTCACAACCCGGTTGCGTCCCCATTCGTCTCCTCCGCCAAGTGGCAGGCGACCAGCCGGCCGCCGGGAAGCGGCCGCAGCGCCGGCGCCTCTTCGCGGCACAGCGGCTGGGCAAGCGGGCAGCGCGGGTGGAAGCGGCAGCCCGAAGGCGGATCGATCGGGCTCGGCGGGTCGCCGGTCACCGCGGCCCGGACCTTGCCGCGGCTCTGCGGCGAGGGCACGGCGGCGAGCAGGGCCTGGGTATAGGGATGGAGCGGCCTGGCGAAGAGCTGCCTGCGGTCGGCGCGCTCGACGATCTGGCCGAGGTACATCACCGCGATCTCGTCGCACATGTACTGTACGACGCCGAGGTCGTGGCTGATGAACAGGTAGGTCAGGCCGAACTCGGCCTGCAGGCGGCGCAGCAGGTTGAGGACCTGCGCCTGGATCGCGACGTCGAGGGCCGAGACCGGCTCGGGCCAGGTGCTGGGCGAAGACCAGCGGATATCGCCGCTTCAGGCGCTCCGCGCCCACACCATCGACGCGGCCTGGCAGACTTTCCGGGAGGACGAGCTCGGATCGATCGAGCCGAACAAGCTGGCCGACTTCGCGGTCCTCTCCGCCAACCCCCTGGACGACCCCCAAGGCATCAAGGACATCGAGGTCGAGGCCACGATCATGGAGGGGCGCGAGATCTATCGCCGCAATGGGGTCGCGGCGGGCCTTTAGGCCAACTACGAACGGAAGCGCGGCCTGCCGCTTCATAGCATCACGTACGTCGTTCAAATATCGACAAGAGCGTAGCTGGTGCTTCGTCCGCCGCCCGGGTTCTTTTCGAGAGCGCCCCGGTCCATCAGGTCCAGAATGTCCCGGTAGGCTGTATCCTGCGAGCACTTGGCGAGCTTCGCCCATTTGGATGAGGTCAGCTTGCCTTCGAAGCCATCCAGCATCCGGTTGAGCACCTTGATTTGGCGGTCATTGAGCGGCTCGGTCGCAAACCTCTCCCAGAAACGCGCCTTGAGGAGCACGGACGCCAGCGTGTCCCTTGCGCCCGCGATCGCGCGGCCGAGGCAGCCCAGGAACCACGCCTGCCAACCCGTCACATCCATCGTGCCCTTCTGCGTTGCCTCCAGTGTGTCGTAGTAGTCATTGCGTTCGAGCCGGATCTGGGTCGACATGCTGTAGAAGCGCTGCGCGCTCCGTTCCGAGCGGGCCAGGGCCAAATCGGCAATGGCCCTGGCGATGCGGCCATTGCCGTCTTCGAAGGGGTGGAGGGTGACGAACCACAGATGAACGAGCCCGGCCTTGAGAACGGGGTCGCAGTCGGCCTCGCCGTTGAACCAGTCGAGGAACGCGGACATGTCATCATCGAGGCGTGCGGCCGGTGGCGCGACGTAACGGGTGCGCCCCCTGCCGTAAGGACCCGACACCACCTGCATGGGGCCGCCGGCGTCGTCCCGCCAGGCACCAACCCGGGTCCTGACCATGCCGCTGCGCCCCGTGGGGAACAGCGACGCATGCCAGGCGAGCAGCCTTTCCTTGGTCATCTCCCGGTCGAAATTGCGTGTGGCGTCGAGCATCATCTCGACGACGCCCTCCACATCCCGGTCGGCCGGCTTCAGGCCGGCGATGTCCATCCCGAGGCGTCGCGCAATGGAAGACCGGACCTGATCGGGGTCCAGCTTCTCGCCTTCGATCTCACTCGATTTGAGCACGTCCTGGGTGAGCGTCCGGAGAAGGGCCTCTTCCTGCAACCGAAAACCCAGCGCTTCCATGCGCCCCAACATGCGCCCTTGTTCGTGGCGCAGCTGCGACAGTGTTCTTGCCAGCCGTTCCTGATCCCAATGGAACCTTGGCCAATCCGGCAGTTGCCAGATATACACCCTTAATCTCCGCGTTCTCTGCGGATATTATGGATCGCATTCGTCGCAGGCGCAAGGATAATCGCCGCATATTATGCGGAGAATAGGGGCTCATTCTCCGCGCGAGCGCCTGGAAATACGCTTCGGGCCTTTAGAACCAGGGTACGGCTGCCCATTCCGCCGGAGGATCAGGATCGATCGGCGGTCGAGGCCGCCGAGTGGGCCTGTTGGCGTCGCCCCAGCCAGGCCGCGATCAGCCTCTCGACCTTCTGCCAGGACTGATAGCCGGGCGTGACGACGGCATAGCCGTCGTCGTTGCTGCCGGCCAGCAGCGTCGGAAAGCCGGTGATGCCGGCGCGGCGGGCAATGGCGAGATCCCGCCGGGTTTCCGAGATCGTCTCCTCATCGTCGAAGGCCTTCGCAAAGCTTTCGCGATCCAGGCCGAACTCCGCGGCCAGGGCGCACAGGGTTTCGCGGTCCGTGACGTCCCTGTTCCCGGCGTAGAAGGCATGATGGAGGTGCTTCAGGAAGGCCAGCGCCACCCCGGCATCCTCGCGGCGCACGGCGACGACCGCCCGGCAGGCCGGCTCGGTGTCGTAGACGAAGCCCTCACGTTCGAAGAAGGCATGGTCGAAGGGCTGGCCGCTCGCCTCGTGGACGTGGTCCCAGTGCTCGCGGATCATCCGCTTGGCGGCCTCGTCCATGACCTCGGTGGTCCCGGGGCGCAGGCCGCCGAGGATCAGCCGCACGGGGAGCTCCTCGCCAAAGCGGCTCCGCGCCGCCTCGATCACCGGCGAGAAACCCCAGCACCATGAACACATGGGATCGGCGAAATAGACCAGCTGCTCCGACATAGCTCTGTTCCTGTTCTAAATCTCGATTCACTCCGGCGAACGATCGATAAGGTCCTCGAGCTTGCCCGAGTCTTCGAGCAGCTGAAGGTCCTCGTAGCCGCCGACGTGCCGGCCGGCGATGAAGATCTGGGGGAGCGACCGCGCGCGCGGCAGACGTCTCAGCAGCTCTTCCCTGTGGCCTGCTTCGCCCGCTATGTCGAGGTCCACGTAGGCCCATCCCTTGTCGTCGAGCAGCGTCTTGGCCCGCTCGCAATAGCCGCAGTTCGGGCTCGAGAAGATCTCGATCTTTGCCATCGCTGTCTCCGTGATCGTTCTTTAGGCCGGAGGGGGAAGCCGTGAGGGCCGGGCTTCCTCCCATCCGCCGCCTCAGTGCGACACCTCGAGGATCGGCTGGATCCCGGAGAACACGGGCTCCAGCGCGACGCCGAGCGCGTCGCCGAACTTGCTCACGGCGATGTAGATCGTGATCGTGAACACCGCCTCGACGATCTGCGGCTCGGTGAAGTGCGTGTGCAGCCGGTCCCACAGGTCCTTCGATACGCGGTTGGCGTCGATGCCGATCTGGACCGTCAGGTCCATCAGCGCCTTCTCGGCCTCGGTGAAGTGCGGGCTCGCCTTATAGCGGTCGACGCCGATGTCGTTGATCTTCTCCTCCGAGATGCCGAGCCTTTTCGACAGAGTCTCGTGCTGGACTACGCAGTACTGGCAGTCGTTGCGGTGGGTGGCCTTGAGGATGATCAGCTCCTTGGTCGTCCACTCCAGTTCGCCGTCTTTCAGGATCGCCATGATCAGGTCGGTGAAGACGGTGCCGAGCTCCGGCGTATGGCCGAAGACCTTGAAGATGTTCAGGAGCATCTCGAAGCGCGCCTCGGCCTTGTCGTAGAAGGCGAGCGTCTCGGGCGTGGCTTGTTCGCGTTCGACATAGGATACGGTCATCGGTTTTCCTCCCGGTTGGTGTTCAAGCAGATCGTGGCCTGGGGCTTTTGATCGTTCGTTCCAGACTTGTCCAAAAAAACTCACTCGAGCAGGGCCCTCGCCTGTGCGGCGATGGACCCGAGCAGCGATTCCTCCGGCCGGCTCCTGGCCAGCACGCGCAGTCCGATCATCAGTCCGAGCAGCGTACGGGACACCTCGACGGCGTCGACGCGGGCCGGGATGTCGCCGGTCGCCCGGCCGCTCTCTATCGTATCCCGGAAGAAGGCCTCGATGCCGCGCAGCCCGTCGGCGACGATCCCGGCGATTTCCTCGTCGTGAGGCGCGAGCTCGAGCGCCGTGTTCACCAGAAGGCAGCCGCAGCGGTCCGTGTCGCCGAGCGCCTCGGACACCAGGCTGTCGAACAAGGCGCCGATGGTCTCCCGGGGCGTGCGGCCGCGCGCGGCCGCGGCTATTTTCGGCCCCTGATA
>CAMYMY010000242.1 GCA_947259625.1 uncultured Kiloniellales bacterium
ATTTTGGCCGCCGGCCGCGTTGCGCACTGCTTGTTGTACGCGCACAACGGCGCAGCGCGCGCCGTGCCGGCGGCCAAAATCGCCGCGGTGAAATGCGTCATTATTTATGACCTTTGGTATTAGCTCCGGCGGATCCGCTTGGGACTGATCGCGCGATGTTCTAATCCAAGGGCACGCCGCCTCTGACCAGGAGCTCGCGCAGGTCGAGGATCACCGGGAAGATTTCCTGGTTCGAGTCGGCGCCCTGTTCGTCGAAAGCCTTCTGCTCCAGCTCCACGATCCAGCGGTCCTCCTTGAAGATTCCCTCGGTAAACCAGACGATGACGGGCCACAGGAGGTGGATCAGGCCCGGGATCGGCGGCTTTTGGATCATGATCATGCCGAAGGTGTGGTTGATCCGCTGATCCTTGTCGACCGGAATGTAGACGTTCCAAAGATCGAGCGCCGGCCTTTCGCTTCCGGCCGTCCAGAACTTGAGGGTCTGGTAGGGATACTCCGTGCGGATCGTCATCAGGTCGCGACGCTTGCGGTTCGCCTCGCTGTCGCTCTTGCCGGTGATGAACCACTCGCCCAAGGACTGCTTGCTGTTGTTCCGGCCGAAGGAGTAGTCGGCCTCGACCCAGTTGTCTCCGCTGCGCCTGCCCAACGAGATCGTCTTGACTCCGCCCATCAGCCGGCGATGCAGGAACTGATGGTTCATGTCCATCAGGTTCTCGTGCATGAAGGAGTAATGGCAATCGACGCGGCGGTCGAGATAACGGACCTTGTACTTGGGGTTGCCATGGGTGGGGATCTCCGGGAAGGCCGTGGTCTCGGCCTTTGCCGGGTCGCCCGGGAAAATGAAGATCAGGCCGTAGGCTTCCCGGCAGGGATAGCCGCGCACCCCGTTGGGCTGCGTCTTGCCCGCGCCGAGATAGGGTATGTCGACGCAGCGCCCCGTGGCGTCATAGGTCCAGCCATGATAGCCGCATCTCAGCCCCTGCGGGCAGACGACGCCGTGTTGGAGCGGCACCTGGCGATGCGCGCAGCGGTCCTCGAGGGCGAAGCAAGAGCCGTCCTTGGCCCGGACCAGCACGATCGGATCGCCGGCGAAGTGCACGCCCAGCGTCTTTCCCCGCTTCAAGGTTCCGGACCGGGCCACCGGATACCAAAAATCGGCATGGAGTCCGATCCGCCGCAGGTCGGTCGCTCTGGCCTCGGCGTTTTGGTATGCGAGTTGGGGCTCGGTCAAGAGGGCCATGCAGCTTCGTCCTTCTCTCGAGGGGCTTCACCGAATCGAGAAATCCGGGCTGCAAACCAGGATCCCAGCCGCCCGTGCTCCCGACCATTTGGACCCGAGGCTTAGCAATTTTCCGACCGGTATGGCAATGCGGCATTGAAGGCAGTGCTCGTCAACGGCGGCCGACAGATCGAAGCGCGACAATGGGCCCGTCGAAGCGCGGACCAGACGGAGGAACCCAATTTGGGCAACTGTTCGCCTGCCGCGCCGAGGGGCGGTAGTGCCGGTGGCGGACCGGCTATCATGGCGCGGTGAACGGCGGGGGTGAGCGCCAGGCCGACCATCTTCGTCATGGACAAGTGCACCCTGCCGGAAGGCGGGGAAATCGGCCAAATTGCGACCGACAAGATGCAGACCCTACCCGGTGCCGGTCCTTCTGGGCGCGCGCTCTAGCTCCGGCGGATCTGCTCGTGGTTTCGGATGACCTCCTGGATGACGAAGTTGATGAACTTCTCGGAGAAGTCGGGGTCGAGATGCGCCGCCTTGGCCAGCTCGCGCAGGCGGCGCACCTGCTCGCGCTCGCGCGCCTTGTCGGCGGGCGGCAGATCGTGGGCCTTCTTGTAGTGGCCGACCTTCTTGGTGATCTTGAACCGCTCGGACAGCAGAAAGACCAAAGCGGCATCGATGTTGTCGATGCTCTCGCGGTACTCGCGCAGTTTCGAATCGCTCTGCTGGGTCATGAGTCCCCTCTAAGGTCGCCGATACCCGATCGCCCATGGTGCAACACTTCGCCGCCAGCGCCAATGCCCGCCTTGCGAATATGCGCCTAGGGCGCGGATCCCGCCAGGGAGGCCCGCCGTCTTCAAACGGCGGTGGCGGCGGCGGCGCGCTTGCGCTAGGATCGCGCCGCTTTTCGGACAGGGAAAACCAGGGAGGACGGCCATGAAACGTATTCTCGTCGCGCTGGCGGGCGCCGCGCTGCTGGGCGCCCCGGCGACCGCCGCCGAGCCGGTCAAGATCGGCATGATCACGACCCTGTCGGGCGGCGGCAGCGCCCTCGGCATCGATATCCGCGACGGCTTCCGGCTCGCCGTCGAGCAGGGGGGCGGCACGCTCGGCGGCACCGCCGTCGAGCTCATCGTCGAGGATGACGCGCGCAAGCCGGACAAGGCGACCGAGATCGCCAAGCGCCTGCTGGAGCGCGACAAGGTCGACATCGTGACCGGCATCGTCTGGTCCAACCTGGCGATCGCCGTGGTGCCCAAGGTGACCAAGGCCGGCGCCTTCTACATCAGCCCCAATGCCGGGCCCTCGCTGCTGGCCGGCAAGGGCTGCCACGAGAACTACTTCAACGTCGCCTGGCAGAACGACAATCTGCACGAGGCGATCGGCCAGTACGTCGACGACGAGGGTTTCAAGAAGCTTTACATCCTGGCGCCCAACTATCCGGCCGGCAGGGACTCGCTCACCGGCTTCAAGCGGTTCTACAAGGGCGAAATCGTGGGCGAGGTCTATACCAAGCTCGGCCAGAAGGACTACGCCGCCGAGATCGCGGCCCTGCGCGACGCCAAGCCCGACGCGGTGTTCTTCTTCCTGCCGGGCGGCATGGGCATCTCGTTCCTGAAGCAATACGCCCAGGCCGGCCTGACCGGCCAGATCCCGGTCTTCGGCCCGGCGTTTTCCTTCGACCAGACGATCCTGGGCGCGGTCGGCGACGCGGCGCTCGGCGTGGTCAACTCCTCGCAGTGGAACAAGGACCTCGACAATCCGGCCAACGTGCTCTTCGTCAAGGATTTCGAGGCGACGTACGGCCGCCTGCCCTCGCTCTACGCCAGCCAGGGCTACGACGCGGCCCGCCTGATCGCCAGCGCGCTCGAGGCCGTTGGCGGCGACATGTCCGAGGCCGACGCCTTCCGCGGCGCGCTCAAGGCGGCCCGCTTCGAGTCCGTGCGCGGCAAGTTCCGCTTCGGCCCGAACCACCACCCGATCCAGGACGTCTATGTCCGCCAAGTGGTCAGGGACGGCGACATGCTGACCAATAAGATCCTCGGCAAGGCCTTCGAGGATCACGCCGACGCCTACGCCGGCGACTGCAAGATGTAAGCGGCGGCCCCGCGAGTGGCCGTTCGTACCGCGAACGCGACTGTCTTCCGTCGGCCGGAATGGTCCAGCAGGGCGCCCAATCGATTGTGTCCCGACAGCCGATTTGGCAAGATGCATCTTCAACGCTGGGTAAAGCGCGGACTGTCGCGGGAGATGCGGGATGACAACGGTGCAACAGCTGCTCGACGAGAAGGGCCACGACGTCTGGTCCATTGGTCCGGACGAGTCCGTGTACGATGCCATCCAGAAGATGGCGACCAAAGATGCCGGCTCTCTGGTCGTAATGGAGGACGACGAACCGATCGGCATATTTACCGAACGGCATTACGCCCGGGATGTCGTCTTGAAGGGCAAGTCGTCACCCACGACTCCGGTCCGGGACATCATGACCACGCACGTCATCTGCGCGCAGCCCGGGCAGACGGTCGAGGAATGCATGGCGGTCATGACCGAAAATCGCGTGCGGCACCTCCCGGTCCTCGTTGACAGTCGACTGGTCGGCCTGGTCTCGATCGGCGACCTGGTCAAGAGCATCATCGCGGATCAGAAATTCACCATCGAGCAGCTCGTGCATTTCATCCGCAGCTAGGCGGAGTAAGACCGCATCTGCGAGCGGAAGGGGTCAAGTCTTCATCCGCAACGCCGCTTATGTCCGATACTGATCGAATTCCGCGCTAGTCCTCCTGCGCCGGACAGGGCGCCACCGTTAGGCCCGGCGGCAGCCTGGTCCTCCGGTCGCCGCAAGCCCGGTCGAGCTGAGCCTGGGTCAGGCCCGTCGCGTCGGCGAGCGAGGCGCCGGACAGGTCGGCGCCGTCGAGCCTCGCCCCCGCGAGCTCGACCTGGCGCAGAACAGCGCCGAGGCGCGCGCCGGAGAGGTTGCTGCCGACGAGGTCGACCCCGGTCAATTCTGCCGCCGTAAGGTTCGCCCGGGAGAGATCGGCGCCCCTCAGGCCGACGTTGGACAGCGTCGCACGCCGGAGGTCCGCGTCCGCGAGGATCGCGCCGTCGAGTCTGGCATAGAATAGGCGTGCCTCGCTCAGGTCGGCGCCGACGAGATCGGCGCCGCTCAGGTCCGTGACGCTCATCCGCGCCCGCACCAGACGCGCGCCGCCCAGCGCCGCGCCGGCCAGGGCCGCCTCGCTCAGGTCGGCGCCGGTCAGGTCGGCGCCGCGCAGATCCGCCATGGTGAGCCTGCTTCGCGTCAACCGCGCGGCGCGCAGGTCGGCCTTGGAAAGATCGGCGCCGACGAGATTCGCCCCGCTCAGGTCGGCCCGGCCGAGATCGGCCGCCGTCAGGCGCGCGCCTGTCAGGTCGGCGTTGTGCAACACCGCGCCGCTGAGGTCCGCGCCCGTCATGCGCGCACCTTCGAGCCTGGCATGCGGCAGCTTCGCTTCGCCGAGGTCCGCGCGCTCGAGCAGAGCACCGGCCAGGTCGGCGCTGTCCAGGTTGGCACTGGCGAGGCGCGCACCCAACAGCACCGCCCCCGAGAGGCTGGCTTCACTCAGGTCGGCGCCGGTCAGGTCGGCGCCGCGCAAGTCGGCCTTCGACAGGTTGCCGACGGCAAGGTGGGCGTGGCGCAGATCGGCCCAGGACAGGTCCGCATGGCTGAGATCCGCGCCGATCAGCTCCGCCCGCGCGAGTCCGGCCTCGGCCAGCCGCGCCCCGCTGAGGTTGCAGCCCGCACAGCCGCCCTCGGCCGCGAGCCGCGCCAGGTCCGCCGTCTCGAAGGCCCTCGCGCCGCCGCCGGCCGCGGCCAGGATCGCGATGGCCAAGTAGGAGCGTTTCACCACAGTGTCCCGGATAGCCCCGGTTGCGAGTCGATAGCTTCGACAAGCTGGCGACGATCATAGCAAATTTGACGGCTCGGGGAGACCGCCCTCGACCTCGGCCAGCACCTCGTCGCGGGTGTCCGATCCCGCTGCGATATGGCCTAAATTGACCTGAATCATGGCCCCGTGGGACGACCCGTGGTTTCTGGTTCGGGCGAAGGGGAAGCCGGCGCCCTCGGGCTCGCAGATGAGGTGCGCCATGAAGATCGAAACGCTTTTGGAAACCAAGGGCCGGGAGGTGGTGACGGTGCACCCCGCAGCGACGCTGGAGACCGTCGTCCACCGCATAAAGCTCGCACGCACCGGTTACGCCGTGGTGAGCGAGGACAGCAAGCATGTGGCGGGCATCGTCGCGGTCCGCGATATTGCCTATAGCCTGGCGGATTACGAGACCAGCTTTGCCATGGATATGCCGGTCTCCGAGATCATGACCCGTGACGTCGAAACCTGTACGCCGGAAGACACGCTGAAGAGCGTCATGCAGAATATGACCCGCGCGCAGGTCCTCCACGTGCCTGTGCTGAAGGACGGCGAGCTGTGCGGCATCGTCAGCATCGACGACGTGGTGAGGTACGCGGTCCATGAGATGGAGCTTGAAAGCGAGGTGCTGCGCGAAGACCTCGTCCGCCTTCAGACCCTGAGCGCACTGCGCTAGAAAAAGGTGTCAGACACCTTTTTCTAGCGATTCCTGCTTCCAAGCCATTGAGCATACGGGAGTTTTCCCGAAAAAAAGGTGTCTGACACCTTTTTCCTCGGAGACGCAGTAGGCCATGCGGACGTGGTGCTCGCCGCTGGGCCCGAATGCGCGTCCCGGCGTGACCGCGACCCCGGCCGCTTCGAGTAGGCCGATCGAGAACGCGACGGAGTCCTCGTGCCGGGCGACGTATCTGGGAAAGAAGTAATAGGCGCCCTAGGGTTTGTGGTACCGGAAGACGTGCGGAACACGGTCCAGGCGATCGCAGATCAACTGGCGCCGGCGGGCCAGGATCTCCTCGAACGCGGCGAGGTGCGTCGGCTCCCCGGTCAGCGCGGCCAAGCCGGCGACCTGGGAGATCCGCGGCGTGCAGATGATCGTCGCGTCGTGCACCTTCAGCACCTGCCGCTTGAGCGCCTCGGGCACGATCATGTAGCCGAGCCGCCAGCCGCTCATCGCGTAGGTCTTGGAAAAGGTGAAGAGGTAGGCGATGTGGCCGCTCAGCTCGGCCACCGAGGCCAAGTTGAAGTAGCGCGCCCGGTTCTCGTAGGTGAAGTGGCAGTAAGGGTCGTCCAGAAGGATCAGCAGATTCCGGGCCAGGGCGATCTCGCCGACGCGCCGGAGCTCCGGCTCGGAGAAGATCTTGCCGGTCGGGTTCGAGGGCGACACCAGGACGATCGCCTTGGTCCTGTCGGTGATCAGCCCGGGCAAGGCCTCGACGTCCAGGCTCCAGCCCCGGGACTCGTCCATTTCCCAATGGACTGGCCGGCCGCCGCAGAGCCGGATCTGCTGGAAGTGCGAGGCGAAGCCGGGGTCGGTGACGATGATCTCGTCGCCGGGGTCGGTGATCACGTGGAAAAGCGCGTTCAGGCCCTGCATGTTGCCGGCGGTGATCATTACGTTGCGGTCCGGGTCCGCCTCGATCCCGGTCTGAGCGAGGTGTTCCCTGGCGACGACCCGGCGCAGCTCGGGCAGGCCGTCCGGCAGCGCGTACTTGCCGATGTCCGGGTCGGACTCGAGCTGCTCGGCCACCGCGCGCCGGATCGGCTCGGGGGTCCTGAACGAGGGGAGCCCCCAGGACAGGGACACCGCCCCTTGGGTCGCGGCGCTACGCATCGCCATCTCCTTGATCGCGGAGATCGCGATGCCCGATACGCACTTGGAGACCCAGGCTTCGTTCTTTTCCATGGCGCTGTCCTCGCTTTGCCGGCTGCGCTCGAAGCGTTGCTCCCGATGGGTGGTGGATCCGGGACACCGACTGTAGGATACCCCTGACGTTGGAGCAATTTCTCAGGTTGGAGCGGGAAACGCCGGTTTGTGCTACGTTTCTTGGGAACTGGGCGGATAAGCCTTTGAGGCATTATCAGTGGCCTTTGGTATAAGGGGAGACGCACAGCAATGAAGGAATATTTCGCACCTTTTGCATTCACGGTCGTTTTGGCCCTGTCGGCCTGCGCGAGCCAACCGGAATCCCGCCCCATCGTCAGCGACCGGCAGCTTTCGCCACGGGAGATATCGCCCGGTGAGAGCATCGAGGTCGCCTTCAGCTTGCAGGTGAAGGATCCGGCCGATGTAGAGCACGTTTATATACGCGGTCTGCCCGAGAATACGGTCCTCGTCGGCACCCGGACCGGATTACCGCTGCCAAGCGCGAAAAATACACTCTACCGGTCGCAGATCGAGGTGCGCGCGCCGGCCACCGACGGCAACTACAGCCTGGACCTGGTCTTCGAGACCTCCGGAAAGACCTATACCGCTCCGCTCGGCTCTCTGGCCATCCGCGACACGCCCAGCCGCATCCTCTATACGCAGTTCCTGCCGGGCAACCACGCCGCTGAGGGCTGTTTGGCCGGCACCAAGCTCCTGGCCTTGGAGTACACCGTCGCGGACGACAACGGCGCATCGGACTTCGTCGCCCCGACCCTCCTGGCGGCGAATACCGCTTCCAAGAAGTTCGTCTTCTTCCCGCACTGGGAGCCGATCACCTGGTTGGGGGACAAGCCAGGCATAGTTCTGGAGCGGCCGAAGACGAGCACGGCGAGGCAAGAGCTCGTCAAGAGCGACATCCGCATTCACTGCCGGGTGCCGAAAGCCACGCTCTACGAATATGTCGTGCGCGGGCAGAGCGTTTCGCGCCTGACCGGAAAATCGACGCCGGCCGGCAGCAATCCGGCCAGCTACTACGTCGAGTGACGCCAAGAAGAAAGGACGTTCAGCTTTTCGGGGTAAGTCGTGGACTGCACCCCTTCTTTCTCCAGGCGTAGAACTCCAAACCATCGGCATCGCACTTCGTGCAGCCGCCGCAGGCCTCGCCAGCCGGCACAGGCCGCACTAGGCCCCGGTGCATCAACTGCTCGAGCATCGCCCGCATGGCGGCGGGCTCGACCTCGAAGCGGGCCGCCAGGCCGGCGACGGCGACCGGCCCGCGCGCTGCCAAATGGGCTTTCAGCTGCGCGAGGATCATCGCCGGTCACTCCGCCGGCACCGCCGCGGGCGCGCCGGACCCCAGGCGCCGCAGGACCAGCACACTCCCGGCGATCACCGAGGCCACCGCCCCGACCCAGGCCGAGGAGCTCACCGGGTGGGCGGCGAAGGTGCCGATCTGGTAGGCCGTGACCGCCGCGGCATAGGCCACGCCGCTGGTCCAGGCGGCGATGAACACGGTCGGCTTCGGCCCCAGCTCCCGGCTGATCGCGCCCAGGGTCGCCACGCAAGGCAGGTAGAGCAGGATGAACAGGAGGTAGGCGAAGGCGCCGATCTCGCCGTCGAAGCGCGCGGCCATGGTGCCGAGAGTGCCGAGGCTGACGCCCTGGGCGGCGGCGGCGCCGGCCAGGTCCTCGGCGCCGACCACGCCGAGGCCCAGGGGATCCGTGATCAGGTCCTTCATCGCGGCCAGGTTGGCCGGGACCGTGGCCAAGGCGCGGGCGACGCCGCCCCAGGGATCGAAGCCGGCCTGGGCCTCCTGTGGTGCCCCGCCCGCAGGCTCCGAGTAGAGGGCGTCGAGGGTGCCGACCACGGCCTCCTTGGCGAAGACGCCGGTGAAGATGCCCACGGCGGCGGGCCAGTTCTCGGCGCGGATGCCCATCGGCGCGAAGGCGGGGACGATGGTCCGGCCGACGACGCTCAGCATCGATTTTTCGGTGTTCTCGTTGCCGAAGGAGCCGTCGGTGCCCCAGGAGTTCAGGAAGCTGAGCACCACGACGACCATCACGATGACCCGCCCGGCCCGGGTCAGGAAGCTCTTGAGGCGGATCCAGGCGTGCAGCAGGACGTCGCGCAGGGCCGGCAGGCGGTAGGGCGGCAGCTCCATGACGAAGGGCGTGTTCTCGCCTCTCAGCAGGGTGTGCTTGAGGGCGAAGCCGGTGGCGAGCGCGACCGCGATGCCGGCGAGATAGAGGCCGAACACCAGGTTCTGGCCGCCGACCGGGAAGAAGGCGGCGGCGAACATGGCGTAGATCGTCAGGCGCGCCCCGCAGGACATGAAGGGCGTCATCGCCACGGTCAGCATGCGGTCGCGCTGCGTCGGCAGGGAGCGCGAGGCCATGACCGCCGGCACGTTGCAGCCGAAGCCGACGATCAGCGGCACGAAGGCGTTGCCGGGCAGGCCGATGACCTGCATCAAGCGGTTCATCACGAAGGCCGCGCGGGCCATGTAGCCTGACTTCTCGAGCACCGAGAGGAACAGGTAGAGGAAGCCGATGATCGGCACGAAGGTGGCGACCAGCTGGATGCCGCCGCCGACCCCCTGGGCCAACAGGGCGGTCAGCCACTGCGGGCCGCCGAAGGCCGCGATCGCCGCGGCCAGGCCGTCGACCAGGATCGTGCCGACCAGGATGTCGAAGACGTCGACGAAGGCGCCGCCGAAGTTGATGGCGAACATGAACATCAAGTACATGACGCCGAGGAACACGGGAACGCCGAGCCAGCGGTCGAGGACGACCCGGTCGACGAGGTCGGAGACCGAGCGCCGCGCCCGGCCGCCCTTGCGCACGGTCTCGGCGACCAGGGCGTGGACGAAGCCGTAGCGGCCGTCGGCGATCAGGAACTCGGCCTCCTCACCCGTGCGCGCCTCGATTGCGGCCAAGTGTTCGGCGAGCGCCGCATCCGCCGCGCCGGCGGCCAGGGCGCGCGCCTTGCCGTCGCATTCCAGAAGCTTCACGGCCAGCCAACGGGCGTCGACCTTCGCCTGCCCAGCGGCCTGTCCGGTGACCGCCTGCAAGGCGCCGACGGCGCGCTCGACCTCGCCCGGGTAGGGGATTTGCGCCGCGGGCGGCCGCCGCTCCCCGGCCACGACCGCGATCGCCGCCATCAGCTGCTCCAGGCCTTCGCGGCGGCGGGCGACCATGGGCACGACGGGGCAGCCCAGGCGCGCGGCCAGCGCCTCGGCGTCGATCTGGAGTCCTTGGCCCTGGGCGGCGTCCATCATGTTCAACGCCAGCACCATGGGGATCCGCATCTCGACGAGCTGCGCGGTCAGATAGAGGTTGTGCTCCAGGTTGGTGGCGTCGACCACGTCGACGAGGACGTCCGCCGCGCCGGACAGGATGTAGTCCCGGGCGATCTTCTCGTCGAGCGCCTCGACCGAGTCGAAGACGCCGAGCGAGTAGACGCCGGGCAGGTCCACGACCTCGACCCGGTCGTCCCCGTAGCGGTACAGGCCGGTCTTGCGGTCGACGGTGACGCCGGGCCAGTTGGCGACATGCTGGCGCCCGCCGGTCAGGGCGTTGAACAGGGTGGTCTTGCCGCAGTTGGGGTTGCCGGCAATCGCGAGGGTGATGTCCGCCATGGCTCAGGCTCCGGTGGCCGGGACCGGGGCGGGCGCCGTGACCGGGTCCGGCGCCAAGACCGGGTCGGCCGCGTCGACCGGCGTCACCAGGATCTTGGAGGCCGTCTGCATGCCCAGCGCCAGGCGGGCGTTGTGCCGCTGGACCACGAGCGAGCCGTCGCCCCGGCAGTGCACGACCTCGATCACCGCGCCGCGCCTGAGTCCCAGGTCGCCCAGGCGCTTGGCCAGCCGCCGCTCGGCCTGCAGGGCCGCGACCAGCAGGCGCGCGCCCTTGGCGGCGAGCGCGAGGGGAAAGCCTTGGGGTCCATCGGGTCCGGAGGTCATCGGCGGCGACTCCTCTGCTCGCAGCTTGTAAATGAGAACCATTCGCAATATATATCCATATAATTCTTGTGGGCTTAAGAGTCAAGCGGAATAGGACGCGTTTGCACCGCAGCGGACGAGAGGCCGCGCCTCGGCGCCGGGGCCCCAAGCGGCGGCTCCGCCGCGCGACCTGCCTCGGCGATGAGGATAT
>CAMYMY010000243.1 GCA_947259625.1 uncultured Kiloniellales bacterium
TGCCCGAACCCACGCGCCCTCACCCTCCCGCTACGCGGGCCCCTCCCTCTCCCGGTGGGCGAGGGGTCTTCGCCACCGAGACACAGAGTCCTCATCTTGCGCGCGATGCGCGCGATCGCCGGTTTTTTCTTTGCGCTTTCTCTGTGTCTCGGTGCCTTGGTGGTGAACCCTGGTTCTCTGTGCCCTCTGTGCCTCTGTGGTAAAACCTGTTTGTTTTCATAGACTTACATCCGGAACCTTGACAAGAGTTATCGCTAACTCATTGAAATAATAGGGTTTTTTGCTGTGCATGGGCTCGTTCCGATTTTTCGGCCCCGAAAGGCGCTTCAAGGAATCGCAAGACATTCGTGCGAGGTTCCGGCCGAGAGCGACCGGAGGCCGCGCACGAAGGATTCGAGGTGACATGATGACCGTGGCTCAACAAGGCATCGACACGGCGCTCCCGAACGACAGTCCGGTGGGGCAGGGGGAGCGGCTCTGGGGGCCCTGGGGCACGATCGGGCTTTCGGCCCTGATCCTGTTCGTCTTCGTCCTGGTCCAGGTCTTCGTCGTGGTCGGTTTCCTGGCCCTGGGCGTGCTCTACGAGCCGAACTTCCAAATCGATGCCTTCCTCGACGGCATCGAATTCAACGGCCTGGTGCTTTCCGCCGCCACCGCGGCCACCTCGGTGCTGACCACGGCCCTGGTGCTGGGCCTGATCCGGCTGCGCAAGGGGGCGACGGTCCGGGACTATCTCGGCCTCCATCCGGTCGATGCCGGGACCCTGTTCGTCTGGCTGGCGGCGGCGCTGGTCTTTGTCGCGGCTTCGGACGGGCTCTCGATCCTCCTCGAACGCCCGGTCGTGCCCGAGTTCATGGTCCGGGTCTACGAGACGGCGGTGGTCCTGCCGCTGTTCTGGGCCGTCATCGTGCTGCTGGGCCCGATCTTCGAGGAGGTGTTCTTCCGCGGCTTCCTGTTCGCGGGGCTGGCGCGCTCGCGGCTGGGCGGCGCGGGGACGGTCCTGGTGACGGCGCTGGCCTGGGCGGCGATCCATGTGCAGTACGATTTCTACGGGATCGCGACGGTCTTCGCGGTCGGCCTGCTGCTGGGCTGGGCGCGGCTCAGGACCGGGTCACTCGCCCTGACCATCGCCCTGCACGCGGCCTTCAACCTCGTCGCGATGCTGGAGCTCGTGCTGCTCGTGTGATCCGGGCGGCACGCCGAACGAAAAACGGGCCGCCCCGCGAAGGGCGGCCCGTCAGGTTCCCGCCTCCTGCGGGTCAGGCCATCAGGCCGAATAGTACATCTGGAACTCGATCGGGTGCGGCGCCTGCTCGAAGGCCAGGATCTCCTCCCACTTGAGCTCGCAGTAGGCCTCGATCTGGTCCTTGTCGAAGACCTCGCCGGCCAGCAGGAACTCGTGGTCGGACTGCAGGGTCTCCACGGCCTGGCGCAGCGAGCCGCAGACCGTCGGGACGTCGTAGAGCTCCTCGGGCGGCAGATCGTAGAGGTTCTTGTCCATGGGATCGCCCGGGTGGATCTTGTTGCGGATCCCGTCCAGGCCGGCCATCAGCATGGCCGAGAAGGCCAGGTAGGGGTTGGCGGTGGGGTCCGGGAAGCGCACCTCGACGCGCTTAGCGTTCGGGCTGGCGCCGTAGGGGATGCGGCAGGACGCCGAGCGGTTGCGCCCGGAGTAGGCGAGCAGCACCGGCGCCTCGAAGCCCGGCACGAGGCGCTTGTAGCTGTTGGTCGTGGGGTTCGTGAAGGCGTTGATCGCCCGGGCGTGCTTGATGATGCCGCCGATGTAGAACAGCGCGGTCTCGGACAGCCCGGCGTAGCTGTCGCCGGCGAAAAGCGGCTTGCTGTCCTTCCAGATCGACTGGTGGCAGTGCATGCCCGAGCCGTTGTCGCCGTAGACCGGCTTCGGCATGAAGGTCGCCGTCTTGCCGTAGGTGTGGGCGACGTTGTGGACCACGTACTTGTAGATCTGCATCTGGTCGGCGCTGGTCACCAGGGTATTGAACTTGAGCCCCAGCTCGTGCTGCGAGGGCGCGACCTCGTGGTGGTGCTTCTCCATGGTCAGGCCCATCTCGTCCATCACCGTGACCATCTCGGCGCGCAGGTCCATGGCGGAATCGACCGGCGGCACCGGGAAATAGCCGCCCTTGATCCCCGGGCGGTGGCCGATGTTGCCTTCCTCGAAAGATTCGCCGGACATGTAGGGGCCTTCCTCCGAGGCGAAGCGGAAGAAGCTGTGGTGCATGTCGTTGGCGAACTTCACGTCGTCGAACACGAAGAACTCGGCCTCGGGCCCGAAGACCGCGCTGTCGCCGACCCCCGAGGCCTGCATGAAGGCCTGGGCCTTGAGCGCGGTCGAGCGCGGGTCGCGGTTGTAGGGCTGGCCGGTCTCGGGCTCGATGATGTCGCAGAACAGGATCAGCTGCGGCTGCGCGGCGAAGGGGTCCATGACCGCGGTCGAGAGGTCCGGCTTGAGGCGCATGTCGGACTCGTTGATCGCCTTCCAGCCGGCGATCGACGAGCCGTCGAACATCACCCCCTCCTCGAGCGCGTCCTCGTCGACGGCGCCGACGTACATCGCCAAGTGCTGCCACTTGCCGCGGGGGTCGGTGAAGCGGTAATCGACGTACTTGACGTCGTTCTCCTTGATTAGGTTCTGAATCGTGCTGACGTCGGACATTGTTCTGTTCCCGTCCTTGCTGATTTCTTGCGTCTTGATTGTCTTGCGGTTGTTCGGCCGACCTCCCGGCGCGGCTGCGCCCGGCGTCGGCCGCCGATTTGGGTGGCCGTCCTACACGGCGTCCGCGCCGCGTTCGCCGGTGCGTATGCGGATCGCCTCGTCCACGCTGGTGACGAAGATCTTGCCATCGCCGATGCGCCCGGTGTGCGCGGCCTGCTGGATGGCCTCGACGGCCCGTTCGACAAGGCTCTCCTCGATCACCACCTCGACCTTGACCTTGGGCAGGAAGTCGACGACATACTCCGCGCCGCGGTACAGCTCGGTATGGCCTTTCTGGCGGCCGAAGCCCTTGGCCTCGGTCACGGTGATGCCCTTGATGCCGACCTCGTGGAGGGCCTCCTTCACTTCGTCGAGCTTGAACGGCTTAATGATCGCCTCGATCTTCTTCATGTCGGTCCTTCGTTCGCTTGTGCCAAAATGGGTGCGGCGACCGGCCGCTGTTTCATCGTTGGGTCTCCATGTGCACGTGGCGTGCCAAGATCCGCAAATGCCGGGAAAAGCTTGATTTGGCGGGGCGGCAAGGGGGGTGGCAAGGGCGGACGGGGGTCGATGGCGCTGTCTTGCTGCCCAAATTATGAGCAGATTGCCGCTAGAACGGGCAGGGTTTGGCGTTGCCGGTCAGGTGCCGGACAGGAAGGCGCGGATCCGTTCGGCGGCCGCGCGGATATTGTCGGCGCTGTTGGCGTAGGAGATCCGCAGGAACCCCTCGCCGCAGAGGCCGAAGCTGGTGCCGGCCAAGGTCGCCACGCCGGCCTCCTCCAGCAGGGCGACCTCGAGGTCCTTGGCGCTGCGGCCGGTGCCGGTGATGTTCGGAAAGGCGTAGAAGGCGCCGCCGGGCGTGCCGCAGCGGAAGCCCGGGATGCGGTTCAGCTCCTCGACCACCACGCGGCGGCGCTGGTCGAAGGCGGCCACCATGTCGCGGACGGCGTCCTGCGGCCCGGCGAGCGCCGCGATGCCGGCCCACTGGGCCGCTGCGTTGACGCAGGAATGCGAGTTGACCGCCAGGCGGGTCGCCCCGTCGAGCAGCGCCTCGGGCCAGACCCCGTAGCCCATCCGCCAGCCGGTCATGGCGTAGGTCTTGCTCCAGCCGTCGAGCAGGATCAGCCGGTCGGCGAGCGCCGGATAGTGCAGCAGGCTGGCGTGGACCTGATTGTCGTAGAGCATCTGGCTGTAGATCTCGTCCGAGAGCACGGCGACTTGCGGGTGGTCCTCCAGGCCGGTTGCCAGGCGGTCTATCTCCTCGCGCGGTGTTACGCCGCCGGTCGGGTTGGCCGGGCTGTTGAGGATCACCAGGCGCGTGGCCGGCGTCAGGCGCGAAAGCACCGACTCGGCCGAGAAGGCGAAGCCCTGGTCCTCCTGGAGCGGGATCGGCACGGCCTTGGCGCCGGTGTAGTCGATCAGCGAGCGGTAGATCGGAAAGCCCGGGTCGGGATAGAGGATCTCCGCGCCCGGCTCGCCGAACATCAGGACCGCGAAGAACATGGTCACCTTTCCCCCCGGCACCACCACGACGCGGCCGGGGTCGATCTCGACGTTCAGGCGCTTGGCGAGATCCGCCGTCACGGCCTCGCGCAGGGGGGCGATCCCGCCGGCCGGGGTATAGCCGTGGTGGCCGTCCCTGAGGGCCTTGACGGCCGCCTCGACGATGTGCTCCGGGGTCTTGAAGTCGGGCTGGCCGATGCCGAGATTTATGATCGAACGGCCCGAGGCCTCGAGCTGGGTGGCGCGGGCCAGCACCGCGAAGGCGGTTTCGGTGCCGAGACGGGCCATCGCGGCGGTGGTCTGCAACATGTCGCCGGGCCTCCTTGCCCCTGGCGCCGTGGCGCCGTGGCGGCGGTATCGGGTCGCAGACTACGCCCGCCCCGCGGCGTCGGGCAAGACTGGTTGCAGGACAGGCAGCGCGCTTGACGTTGCCCGACACGAGCGTATAAACCCTCGAACGGCGGACGAGGATCGGCGCGGCGGCCGGTGCTCGCGCGATATCCGGTGGTGGCTGTAGCTCAGTTGGTTAGAGCGCCTGGTTGTGGTCCAGGAGGCCGTGGGTTCAAGTCCCATCAGCCACCCCAATTCACCTCGCATCCACAGTATCTTACGGTAAGCCTCCCGGGTCTTGTCAGGCCTGCGCGGTGCTGCGTGCGGAGGGCGGCCGGCAAGGCGTACGGTACCGCGGTGTGCAGGTGCAGCAGGTTGGGTCAACTGCGGCCGACTTGGGTTTCGGTGGACCGAAAGAAACCTGCTGGTCTGCAGAACTGGACGGCAGTTGTGATCCCGGGATGACACATGCCATTTATAGTTAACATACGTTAAATAATATTAATTATCGTTAACCATGAACTCTTGTGTTTCACGTGAAACGTCTTATTGTGGATAGAAGTATTGTATGTTTATGTTTTGTTAACGTAATTAATTTCTCGCAGTCGGGAGGCGACAATGCTTCCGTCGTGCCGGGGGATTCTTGGACGACGAATCGGGGGCGGCCGGGACTGAGTACATCCTGATCGCGGCAATCGTGTCCTTTGCGGCCTTTACCGCTTTCAGCATCCTGGAGAGGAATTGGACCGGTGCCGGCGTGTTTCAAGCACGGGACCTGGTAGTTCTCATCGGAGGATGGGCGCCCGGCGAATTCGCGCGATTCGGTTCCCCGCCGTCTTGCTGGCGTGGGTCCGCCCGGCTATGGTGTGTCCGCCGGAGATGGGGACTGAACGTGGACGAGGATTGTCGGAACCGTGGTACGCATTGCATTGGCGCTGGCGCTTGTGCTCATGGGCTGGTGCGGACCAGTTCGCGCAGAAGGCTTCGAGGCCGGCCTGCGCGCCTTCAGGGCCGGCGAACCCGACCGTGCCCGTGACATCTGGTTGCCCCTGGCCGAGGCAGGGGATGCAGCTGCGCAATACAGCCTGGGAAAACTTTTCGAGCACGGCGAGGGCCCTGTCCGGCAGGACTTGGTAAAGGCCGCCCAATGGTACCGGACCGCCGCGGCCCAGGGGCTCCCGGCCGCACAGAACAATCTGGGCCTGATGTATGCGCAGGGTCGCGGTGTCCCCACCGATCTGACCCGCGCGATCGAGATCTGGCGTGCCGCAGCGCAGCAGGATTACCCTTGGGCCCAATACAATCTCGGACTGGCCTTTTTCCGCGGGCAGGG
>CAMYMY010000244.1 GCA_947259625.1 uncultured Kiloniellales bacterium
GGGATGGCGTAGAGCAGGGGTGCTACGAAGGGGTCGATCTCGGGGATTTCGATGGTGTAGGCGGCTTGGCTGCCGAGCCGTTCGATGCCGGGCTTGTCCGAGATGAAGACGACCCGGCCGCCGCGGGCGATGACCTCCTGGACGTTGGACGCGGTCTTCTCGAACAGCGGGCCCGAGGGCGCGCAGACGATGACCGGCACCATCTCGTCGATCAGCGCGATCGGCCCGTGCTTCATCTCGCCGGCGGCATAGCCCTCGGCGTGGATGTAGCTGATCTCCTTGAGCTTGAGCGCGCCCTCGAGCGCCAGCGGGTAGGTCGAGCCGCGGCCCAGGTAGAGCACGTCGCGCGCCTCGGCCAGCTCGTGGCTGATGTGCTCGATCGCCTCGTCGTGGTTCAGCACCTCGGTGGCGCGGGCCGGCACCTCGTAGAGGGCCGCCGAGAGTTCGGCCTCGCGGTCGTGGTCGATCGTCCCGCGCGCCCGCGCCGAGGCAATCGCCAGGCAGGCCAGGACCGTGAGCTGCGTGGTGAAGGCCTTGGTCGAGGCAACGCCGATCTCGGGGCCCGCCAGGGTGCGCAGCACGGCATCGGATTCGCGCGCGATGGTGCTTTCCGGCACGTTGACGACGGAAAGCACCTTGTGGCCACCGGCCTTGGCGTAGCGCAGGGCGGCCAGCGTATCGGCGGTCTCGCCCGACTGCGAGATGAACAGGCCGAGCCCGCCCTCGGGCAGCGGCGCCTCGCGGTAGCGGAACTCCGAGGCGATGTCGAGCTCGACCGGCTGCCGGGCGATCTGCTCGAACCAATACTTGGCGACCATGCCGGCGTAGTAGGCGGTGCCGCAGGCGCTGATCGTGATGCGCGGCAGGGCGGCCAGGTCGAGCGGCAGGTCCGGCAGCTCCACGGTCCAGTTGGCCGGGTGGATATGGGCGTGCAGCGTGTCGCCGATCACCGCCGGCTGCTCGAAGATCTCCTTCTGCATGAAGTGGCGGTACTGGCCCTTGCCGATCAAGGCGCCCGACAGGGCGGTCTGCTTGACCTCGCGCTGAACCACAGCGTCCGCGGCATCGTGGACCACGGCCGCCGTGCCGGACAGCTCGACCCAGTCGCCCTCCTCCAGGTAGCAGATGCGGTCGGTCAGGGGCGCCAGCGCCAGCGCGTCCGAGCCCAGGTACATCTCGCCGTCGCCGTAGCCGACCGCCAGCGGGCTGCCGCGCCGGGCGCCGATCATCAGGTCGTGGCGCCCGGCGAAGATGATGGCGAGCGCGAAGGCGCCCTCCAGCCGCTTGAGCGCCGCGGCGACGGCCTCCTGCGGCGTCTTCCGCTGCTCCAGATAGTCGCTCACCAGGTGGACCACGGCCTCGGTGTCGGTCTCGGTCTCGAAACGGTGGCCGGCGGCCTCCAGCTCGGCGCGCAGTGCCTGGAAGTTCTCGATGATGCCGTTGTGCACCACGGCCACGCGCCCGTCGGCGTGGGGGTGGGCGTTGGTCTCGTTGGGCCGGCCGTGGGTCGCCCAGCGGGTGTGGCCGATGCCGATGGTGCCGGCCAGCGGCTCGGCCGCCACGCGGTCGGCGAGGTTGACCAGCTTGCCCTCGGCGCGGCGGCGCTCGATCGCGCCGTTGACCAGGGTAGCCAACCCGGCCGAGTCGTAGCCGCGGTATTCCAGGCGCTTCAGGCCGTCGAGCAGCAGCGGCGCAACCGGGGCCTTGCCGAGTATGCCGATGATCCCGCACATGCGTCCGTCACTCCTTTGGCCGGTTCTTGCGTTTTCTGGCGCGGAACAGGGCCGCGCCGCCCTCGACCGTCCGCTGCTGGCCGCGCGCGACCGCGAGCGCGTCGGCGGCGACGTCCTTGGTGACCGTCGAGCCGGCGGCGACCATGGCGCCGGGACCGAGCGCGACCGGGGCGACCAGCGCCGTGTTCGAGCCGACAAAGACGCCTTCGCCGATCTCGGTGCGGTGTTTGGCGAAGCCGTCGTAGTTGCAGGTGATCGTGCCGGCGCCGATGTTGGCGCCCGCGCCCACCGTGGCGTCGCCCAGGTAGGTCAGGTGGTTGGCCTTTGCGCCGACGCCCAGAACCGCGTTCTTCACCTCGACGAAGTTGCCGACCCGCGCGCCCTCTTGCAGCCGCGCGCCGGACCGCAGGCGGGCATAGGGGCCGACCACGGCGCCCGGGGCGACGTCCGCGCCCTCCAGGAGGCTGAAGGCACGGAACACGGCGCCCTCGCACACGCTGACGCCGGGACCGAAGAACACCCCCGGCTCCACCGTCACGTCGGGCCCGAGCCGGGTGTCGTGGCTGAACCACACGGTCATGGGATCGAGCAGCGTCGCGCCGCCGGCCAGCGCCTTGTCGCGCAGGCGGCGCTGCATGACCGCCTCGGCAATGGCCAGCTCGGCGCGCGCATTGACGCCGAGGATCTCGTCCTCCTCGGTCTCGATGACCCGCGCGGCGAGCCCCTCCTGCCCGGCGAGCGCGTAGATGCCGGTGAGATAATACTCGCCCTTGGCGTTGTCGTTGCCGACCCGGTCGAGCAGCGCGAAGAGCTCCGGCCCGCGGCCCAGCATGACGCCGCCATTGCATAGGGTGACCGCCAGCTCCTCCGGGCCGGCGTCAACCGCCTCGACGATCCTGAGCAGCCGGCCGTCCGCGGGGTCCAGCACCATGCGGCCATAGCCGGCGGGCTCGGCCGAGCGGAAGCCGAGGGCGACCAGGGCCGGCGCTTCGGCGCTTTCGGCCGCCTGCACCATGCGCGCCAGCGTATTCTTCGTGACCAGCGGCGTGTCGCCGAACAGCACCAGGACATGGCCCGCGCCGCCGTCGCCGTGAAAGCCGTCGAGCGCCGGCCTGGCCGCAAGCACCGCATGGCCGGTGCCGAGCTGCGGCGCCTGCACCACGGTCGTATGCGGGCGCGCGGCTTCCGCCACCTGCTCCATGCCGGGGCCGGCCACCACGACGATGCGCGCGGGCGCCAGCGGCGCCACGGCGTCCAGCACGTGGTGCAGCATGGTCTTACCGGCGACCTCGTGGAGCACCTTGGGCTTTCGCGACGCCATGCGCACGCCCTTGCCGGCGGCCAGGATCACGACGGCGAGCTTGGATTCGGTCATGGCGGCGGGGTTCGGAGCCTCTCGGTTGAACCGTGTGGAGCCGGGCGGGCGACCTCGGTGAGTTAGCCCCCGATTGCGGCAAGATTTAGCCGAACATGGTTAACGCCACGTTGCTGGTGACGCAAGGGAGCCTCTTCTCGATTTCACCACAAAGACACCAAGGCACGAAGCTTGATTGTCGCACACTTTGCGCGTTGAACCCGTTCTTCGTGGTCTTTCGTGTCCTGGTGGTAGTTCTGGCCGCGACTGCTTTGCCGCCTCGACCTCGAGAGGCCCGGCGGCTAGGCTCGTACCGCCACCGCATGGAGGAGAGCGCGGCCATGAAGATCTCACGCATCACGGCCTATCAGGTCGATCTGCCGCTGCACGAGGGCAGCTACAACTGGTCGGGCGGCAAATCGGTCGAGGTCTTCGACTCGACCGTGGTGCGTGTCGAGACCGACCAGGGGATCGCGGGCCATGGCGAGGTCTGCCCTCTCGGCCCCTTCTACCTGCCGTCCTACGCGGCCGGCGCGCGGGCGGGAATCGCGGAGCTGGGCCCGCACCTGATCGGCCGGGACCCGCGCGAGCTCGACCGGCTGAACGCCGTCATGGACCGGGCCCTCAAGGGCCATCCCTACGTCAAGTCGGCGCTCGACATGGCCTGCTGGGACATCCTGGGCCAGGCCGCGGGCCTCCCGGTCTGCACCCTGCTGGGCGGTCGCTTCGGCGACGACGTCGCACTCTACCGGGCAATCTCCCAGGAAAGCCCGGAGGCCATGGCGGCCAAGGTGGCGGGTTACCGGGCCGAGGGCTACCGCCGCTTCCAGCTCAAGGTCGGCGACAAGGACGGCAACGCCGACACCGACATCGCGCGGATCCGCGCGGTCTCCGAGAGGCTCGAGACCGGTGACGTGCTGATCGCCGATGCCAACACCGGCTGGCTGATGCACGAGGCGCTCAGGGTCGTGCGCGCGGTCCGGGACCTGGACGTCTATATCGAACAGCCCTGCGAGAGCTACGAGGAGTGCCTGACGGTGCGCCGCCACAGCGACCATCCCTTCGTGCTCGACGAGTCCATGGACGGCATCGGCATGCTGCTCAAGGGCCACGCCGACCGGGCCATGGACGTGGTCAACATCAAGATCAACAAGCTGGGCGGCCTGACCAAGGCCAGGCGCGCGCGCGACCTTTGCGTCGAGATGGGGCTGGGGCTCACCATCGAGGACTCCTGGGGCGGCGACATCGTGACCGCCGCGATTGCCCACCTCGCCCACTCGACGCCGGCGCGCAACCGCTTCACCGCGACCGACTTCAACAGCTATGTCACGAAGTCCATCGCCGAGGGCGCGCCCGAGCGCCGGAATGGCCGCATGGCCGCGTCGGAGGCGCCGGGCCTCGGTGTCGCGCCGCGCTGGGACATGCTGGGCGAGCCGGTGATCGACGTGGGGTGAGATTCCATCGCGACCGCGCTTGCGCCGCGTTCGCCGAGGGTGCTTAAGTTAGTCGGAGCGGCCCTGCCCGGCGCGGGGTGCCTTTCGGGAGAAGCACATCATGAGCAGCGTCACCTGGCAGGGCGTCTATCCGGCGGCCACCACGCAATTCAAGGACGACCAGTCCCTCGACCTGGCGGCGACCGCCGGCCACGTGAGCACCCTGATCGACGCCGGCGTGCACGGCCTGGTCATGCTGGGCACCGTGGGCGAGAACACGGCGCTCGAGCCCGAGGAGAAACGCGCGGTCTTGAAGGCGACGGTGGAGGCCGCGGCGGGCCGCGTGCCGGTCCTGACCGGCGTCGCCGAGTGCTCGACCGCCCAGGCCTGCCGCTATGCCGAGGACGCCAAGGCGCTCGGCATCGACGGGCTCATGGTCCTGCCGGCCATGGTCTACAAGTCCGACGGCCGCGAGACCATGGCGCATTTCCGCGCGGTGGCGCGGGCGACCGACCTGCCGGTCATGTGCTACAACAACCCGGTCTCCTACGGCGTCGACATCACGCCCGAGATGTTCGCGGACTTGGCCGACGAGCCGACCCTGGTGGCGATCAAGGAGTCCTCCGACGACGTGCGGCGCCTGACAGACCTCGCGAATGCCTGCGGCGGGCGCTACGTCCTGTTCTGCGGGGTCGACGACCTGATCGTCGAGTCCGTGCTGCTGGGCGTCACCGGCTGGGTCGCCGGTTTGGTCAACGCCTTCCCCGCCGAGTCCGTGCGGCTTTTCGCGTTGGCCCGCGCGGGCCGCTGGGAGGAGGCCAAGGCGCTCTACCGATGGTTCATGCCGCTGCTGCACCTCGACTGCCACGTCAAGCTGGTGCACCACATCAAGCTGGCCCAGTCCATGGCGGGCCTCGGCAGCGAGACCCTGCGCGCGCCGCGCCTCGCGCTCGAAGGCGAAGAGCGCGAGCGCATCATGGCGATCATCCAGGCGGGCCTGGACGCCCGGCCGCGCCTGGCCGCCGAGTAGGACCCCTGCGCGCGAAAAAGGGGAAAAGACCCCATTTTCGCGCGGGCTCGCGGCGAGGAACCGACCGGCCGAACTGACGGCGGCCTGGAGAGCCGAGGCTAATGTCTGGTCCGGTTGGCGGCCATCTCGCGGATACGGCGGTCGAGTTCGTCCATCGTGAAGGGCTTGGCGATGCAATGAAGCGGCGGCACGCCGTCCTCCGCGACGGCGGCGCCGATATCGCCCGAGGCATAAAGCACCTTGAGGTCGGGACGGCGGCCGAGGGC
>CAMYMY010000245.1 GCA_947259625.1 uncultured Kiloniellales bacterium
CGGTGCACCTCGAACAACCCCTTGACCGCGCCGGGCGTGGCGGCCGCGCCCAGGCCGATGTGGAACTCCTGGGTCGCGGTGCCGAAGTCGGCCAGTATCGGAAAGAAGTCGATGTCTTCGACCGGGCGCCGGCGCCGTGGCGTCTCGACGAAGAAATCGTACAGGCAGGGCTTGCCTTCGGCCGGGCGGGCCAGCAGGAACCCGCCGCCGCCGAGCGAGCAGAGTACCGGCTCGGCGACCGTCGCCGCGCAAAAGCCGGCGAGCGCCGCGTCGAAGGCATTGCCTCCGTCGTCCAGGATCTCGCGCGCGGCTTCCGCCGTCCCGGGGTGCCCGGCGGCCACGGCTCCCTTGTTCGCCTTCGTCCTACCGCTCACGAGCATGACCCCCGATCATCCGCGAAACCTCCTCCAACATGACCTGTCCGGCCGCAAGTGGCAACGCGGCGTTGTCCGGCCTCGAGGTGGCAGTCGAGAAAGCCCAAGGCCCGAGACAAGTCGCGGAAATGTCAGGCAGGAGGAGGCGTGGCGGGCCGACATCTGGACAGAGTATCGGATGAGGCGCGGCGAGTTGTCCGGCCGGACCCTGTTTCAGGCGAAACCTCTCGCGGCGCCATCGGCTCGCCCGATGACGAAGCGGGAGAGTTGGCTGAGAGTATGCTCGAGGCCCTCGGGACAGACGCTGTCGTATTCCAGTTTGAGCCGGCCGATGATCCGCTCGGTGACTTCCAGAGGCCGGTATTCACGGTCGTCGGAGCTGGTTTCATTGACGACGTCGACAGCCGACCGGAATGCGACGAACAGTTCGATCGGCAGATCGGCCCGCCGGTAGATCTCCTCGAGGCTGTCGCGCCCGCGGTCGAATATCAGGGGGCCGACCACGGGTACGGCAATGCCGGCGCGGGCCGCCATGGCGGCTTGGAAGAAGTTCAGGTTGCCGGCGCAGAGCGCGCGCAGGATCAGGGTCGGCGAGAGGGCATTCTTGGCATGCAGGACGGTGGCCAAGCGCTCGATCTCCGAACTGCGGGATTCCGCGGTCATGGCCTGGGTCAGGGCCCTCTCGCGACCGTGCATCGCCAATTCGTCCGCCATTTCGCGCGGCAACTGATGGCATGTCACCAAATGTTCGCACAGGGCGTGAGAAATGCGTGCGATCAGTTCCTCCGATAGCGACAACGGCAAGGCCAGACGCTCGACGATGAGGGCCTGGATGTCGCCCGATTCCCCGAATTCCTTGAGGATCCTGAGCAGGGAGCGCTCGGCGATGTCCGCGCCGTGGTTGGACAGCAGGGTCCCCACGACCCTTTCGTTTCCGGTCTCGACCAGCGCCTCCGCGACCTCGGGAGCGACGGAGTCCCGCTGGGCGACCGCGATCTGCTTGTCTTCGCCGCTTCCGCACACGATGGCGATGAGGTCCTGGTCGCTCAGCACGCCGGAATGCTGAATGACCGGCAGGGCATGCGGGCCGACGTCCTCGGCCAGAGTGGCGGCGATCGAGGGTGGCAGGAAGGGGCTCATCCTGACGTGTTCCGAGAGCGCCTCACGGACCTGACGCTCGACGTCGCGCGCCATGACTTCCAGGATCTCCACCCCGATCTGACGCTCCTCGTCGCTCAGCTTGCCGCTCGAGAGGTCCGCCGTGATCCGGGTCTGTCGCACGACATCTTGGGTCAGAATGTCCAGGACATCGGTGCCGGGTGTGGCCGTCTGGTCGGTGTGCGCGCGGGTATTGTTCGATGCTTTAACGCCGTTCGTGGACCGCGCCGACGGTCTTTGCGACCGGACTTGGTTGAGCGTTGACTTGGCGATCTTTCTTTTCGGCATCTTTTTTGTTGGCGACCCTTGCGGGTAAGCAAGGCCTCCAAGTTCCCCGGTAATCCCTACGCACAACATTCTCCGTCGAATTGCCTTAAATTCGCGTTTAAATGTATTGTTAACATGCTGTTAAAAAACCATTTTTGGTGTCGGCCGACCGTCTCGCCAGGGTTTTGGCCGACGGCGGCCGATGGCCTCAGGCGAGGCGCTCGGGCGCTCGCTGGGACCGCTTGGCGAGGAGGCGCGAGAGGTAGTCGAGCGTATGATCGAGGCTCTTGGGACAGAGAGGATCGCCCTGGGGACGCAGGCGGGCGAGGATCCGTTCCGTGATCTCCAGAGGCGGCTCGGCCCGCTGTTCTCGTCTCGCCTCCTTGATGACGTCCATCGCCGCTCTGAAGGCCTTGAACAAGTCACGGGGCAGGCCGGACGCGCCGTAGATGGCCTTGAACCCGGCGGGGCCCTCGTCGAAGATCAGGGCGCCCGCATTGTCGAAGGGGATGCCCGCCATGGCCGCCATGGCGGCCTGGAAGAAGTTCAGGTCGACGACGCAGACCGCGCGCAGGAGGAGGGTCGGGGCAAGGGCGTTGCGGCCATGCAGGCGGGCCACGAGGCGCTCGACATCCGCGGTCGGAGAGTGTGTCGCCGGCTCCGCCGTCGAGTCCTTGTCCCGACCGAGAAGGAGCAACTGGTCGGCCACCTCTCGCGGCAGCTGGTGCCGGCTGATAAGTTGCTCGCGCAGGGTCTCGGAAATACGGCAGATCAAGGGCTCGCAAACGGTCAGCGACAGGGTCGGCCGCTCCACCATGAGCGCCTGGATTTCGCTCGAGTCCGCGAAGCCCGACACCACCTTGAGCAGGGCCCGGTCGGAGATTTCGGCTTCGTGGTTGGACAGGAGGGCGCCTACGACCCGTTCGTTGCCGCTGTCGACAAGCGCCTCGGACACGTCCGGAGTCAGGCCGGCCCTCTTGGCGACCGCGGTCTGCTTGGCTTCGCTGCGCTCGCCCACGATCGAGATGAGATCCTCTTCGCTGAGAACGCTGGAATACTGGATGATGGGCAAGGCCACGGACTCGACATCGGCGGCCAGAACGCGTGCGATCGAAGGCGGCAGCAACGGGCTGCTCTTGACGTGCTCCGAAAGAGCCTCGCGCACCTGCCGTTCGACGTCGCGGGCCATGACCTTGAGGATGTCGAGGGAGATCTTGCGCTCCCGCTCGCTCAATCGCTCGCCCGCGAACGCGCTCGCCACGCTGGCGGCGGTCTCCGCGCGGGCTGTGGCGGAAGGCTCTGTCAGAAGGCGCTCGTAGTGCACCTGCATCGACGAGACATTGCTGGCCTGCTTCTCCGGCATTGGCGTGATGATGGCCCCTGCTCGTCGGCGCCCCCATCCCGTGCCGACAATGCTCTTACCAGACAATGTCGGGCAAGGCGCTTAATCCGCAGTTAAAATGAATAAAATAGCATATAATACCTATATGCGGGCGCCTCGCCGAAGAACGCCCGCTCAGCGGCCCTGAAGGATCCGGGTCACCGGACCTGACTCGGACGGGCCCGGATCTCTGCGCACCCGCAAATCGCGGTATCGGCCGCTACATGCGCAGCCGGTTCATGAAGCTCGTGTCGTGGGACACGCCGCCCTTCACCTCGAACGCCAGGTCGGGCAGGTCGTGCACGTGCACGTCGTCGGCCGAGTGGCGTTTGAGGATATCGACCGCCCGATGCTCGTGCAGGGCGTCGGGGGTCCGGACCCACAGCAGCAGGCCGCCCCGGTCGAGCTGCTCCTGGAGGTAATGGGCGTGGTGCGAATCGATGAAGCCGGATAGCGTCGCCCCGACCAGCCCGCCGGCACCGCCGGCCACGGCCGCCCCGACCAGCGCGGCGGCGACCGTGCCGCCCGAGGCGACGATCAGGCCCACCGTGCCGATCGCGCCCACGTAGGCCAGGCCGCCGATGACGGCCCCTTTCGCCTCCGTGCGCGAGTCCGACCCGATGTAGGCCAGGTAGGGAACGGCGGGATCGTCCTCGATCTCCGACACCTTCGCGTATTTGTGACCAAGCTCCTTTTCGACCGCCTTGTCGCCGGCCAGGAGGCTCAGGTGCGAGCGGTCGAAGCCGGCGATCAGCAGCTCGTCGGCCGCCGCCTGCAGGGATGCCTCGTCGTGGAACACCCCGACTGCCTCGCGTACGGTTTGTTCTGCCATGGCGTCCTCTCCCCGATCCGGAAATACAGATCAATCGGCATTGACGTCATCGGACACCTTTTCGGGCGCCGGGTCAATCCGGACAGGGCCGAGTGTGGGGCGCGGGCCGCGGCGCTCTCAGAGCGGCGGCAGGGCGAAGCTCGTCGTGCGCTCGTAGGCGCGGGCGGCGCGCAACACCAGGGCGTCGGCATAGAGCGGGCCAACGATCTGCAGACCCGCCGGCAGACCGGCGGCGGTCAGGCCGCAGGGCACGCTGGCGGCCGGCTGGCGCGACAGGTTGAAGGGATAGGTGAAGGGGGTCCAGTCGACCCAGCGGCCCTCTTCGTCCTCCGGCGGCTGCTCGAGGCCGGCTTCGAAGGCCGGGATCGGCAGGCTCGGCGTCAGCAGCAGGTCGTAGCGCTCGTGGAAACGGTTCATGGCGACCCCGATCGCCTCGCGCGCCCGCACCGCGGCCAGGTAGTCCAGCACGGAATAGCCGGCCCCCTCGGCGGCGATCTCGACCAGGCTCGGGTCCATCAGCGCCTTCTGCGCCGCGCTGAATCCGCCGAGCAGGTTGGCCGCGCCGGCGTACCAGTGGACCCGGAAGGCCTCGGCGCAGCCCGGCAGGTCGGGCTCCGCCTCCTCGACCACCGCGCCCAGCTCCGCGAAGCGCTTGGCCGCCGCTGCGACCAGGGCGGCGATCTCGGGGTCGACCCGCTGGCCGCCCAGGGTCGGGCTGAAGGCGATCTTCAGGCCTTCGACCCCGCCATCCAGGTCGTTGGTGTAGTCGGTGCCGTCGACCGGCAGGGCGTACCAGTCGCGCGGGTCCGGCTCGGTCAGAACGGTCAGCATCAGCGCCGCGTCCGTCACGCTGCGGGTCATCGGGCCCAGGTGCGCCACGGTGCCGAAGGGGCTCAAGGGATAGGCCGGCACACGCCCGAAGCTGGGTTTGAGGCCGAAGATACCGGTAAAGCCCGCCGGGATGCGGATCGAGCCGCCGCCGTCCGTGCCGATGGCGAGCGCCCCCATACCCGTCGCGACCGCGGTGGCCGCCCCGCCGCTCGAGCCGCCCGGCGTGCGCGACGGGTCCCAGGGATTGCGCGTGACGCCGGTCAGGGGGCTGTCGGTCACCCCCTTCCAGCCGAACTCCGGCGTCGTGGTCTTGCCCAGCAGGACCGCGCCGTGCTCCCTCAGGCGCGCGACCGCCGGGGCGTCCTCGTCCCAGGGCTGGTCCGGGTCGAGCGCCTTGGAGCCGCGCAGGGTCGGCCAGCCGCGGGTCAGCAGCAGGTCCTTGATGCTGGCCGTTACGCCGTCGAGCCGGCCCTTGGGGGCCTTGATGCGCCAGCGCTCCTCCGACCGGCGCGCCTCGTCCAGCGCCTGCTCCGCGTCGATCAGGCAGAACGCGTTGAGCGTTTCGTTGTGCGCCTCGATGCGCCCGAGCGCGGCCTGGGCCGCCTCGACCGGCGAGAGGGACCCGTCGCGAAAGCGCGTCAAGAGCTCGGTGGCGGGAAGCAGGGCGGGATCGTCGGTCATGGCGGCCTCGCGGGTGCCGAGACACTTTCAGTCGCGACCACCTTCCTGCCATGTTGCGCGCGCGCTGTCGAGGGCGTCCGGTTGATGACGGGCTGCGGCGTTTCGGTTAGGCTCTCGGCCAGAACCGGGGGTGCGCCATGACCCTTCTGGACAGGCACTGTGTCGTCTGCGGCGAGCGGCTCACGCTGCACCAGCGCGCGCGAGGGACCACCTGCGACGGCTGGCGCTGCCGGGAGGAGGCGCTCGGGCAGGCCCTCGAGGCGCACCGCGCCGA
>CAMYMY010000246.1 GCA_947259625.1 uncultured Kiloniellales bacterium
ACGGCGATCCGGCGCCCCGGCTTGACGAAAGCCCACCAGCCGGCCGCGTCGGTTCGTTCAATCAGCGTCGCCGATATGCGCGCCCAGGTCCACGTCGAGCATGTGGCGCGCGCCCGTGCCGCCGGTCGCGTCCAGCGCCACGTCGGCAAGGCTTCCGCTGCGCGGGTCGACGACGTGGTCGGCGCCGGCCTTCCTGGCGTCCGTGGCCTTGGCGTCGCCGCGTGCGGTAGCGACGACGACGGCCCCCATGCGCTTGGCCAGCTGAACCGCGTAGTTGCCGACCGCCCCGGCGCCCCCCGTGACGATCACGGTTTGGCCCGACAGATCGCCGCCCAGCAGCAGGCCGTGGCAGGCGGTGAGCGCGGGAACCCCCAGAGACGCGCCGTCCGCGAAGGAGGCGCCTTCGGGCAGGTCCATGGCCCGGCTTTGCGGCACCACGAGGAATTCCGCCGCCGATCCGCCGGGCCTGGCATGCGCCGCCTCCCAGACCCAGACCCGCGCGCCGACCCGGCTCTCGGCCACGCCCTCGCCCACGGCGTCGATCGTGCCGGCGGCGTCGTAGCCCGGCGTCATCGCGGGAAAGGGCAGCGGCCCGCGGGCGCCGGCGCGGCGCTTGACATCCGTCGGGTTGACGCCGGAGACAGCCACGCGGACCGAAACCTCGCCGGGCCCGGGCCGGGGCTTGGCCAGGTCTCCGACCCGCAGGACCTCGCGGGCCGGGCCGGTGGCTTCATACCAGCAGGCTTTCATAATCCTTCCCTAGCCCATGGTGCGGGGCAACCACAGCACGATGTCGGGGACCGCCAGCAGGATCGCCACGGTGAGGACGTCGGCGGCGAAGAACGGACCGATGCCGCGGAAGACGTCCTGAAGCGGGATGGCGAGCGACCGGCCGCGCTCGTCCCGCAGCTCGCGCGAGACCCCGGCGACGACGAAGCAGTTGAGGCCGATGGGCGGCGTGATCAGGCAGATCTCCGCCATCTTGACGACGATGATGCCGAACCAGATCGGATCGTAGCCGAGCGCCATCACGGCGGGGTAGACCACGGGCAGGGTCAAGACCAGCATGCCGATAGCGTCCATGAACATGCCGAGCACCGCATAGGCCAGCAGGATGCAGATCATGATCAAGAGCGGCGGCATGTCGAGGGTCACCACCCAGTCGGCGAAGGCGCTGGGCAGGCCGGCGAAGCCGAGGAAGCGCACGAACAGGAAGACGCCCCAGATCAGGGTGAAGATCATCACCGTCAGCTTGGCGGTCTCCATCAGTGCTTCGTGCAGCTTGCCGCCCATCCGCCCGAGGGACTTTTCCCGGTAGGCCCGCAGCACGTAGAAGCAGAAGACCACCATGGCGCCCAGCGCCCCGGCCTCGGTCGGCGTCGCCGAGCCGGTATAGAGCGCGCCGAAGATAATGCCGACGACCAGGAAGATGGGCAGAGTTCCGGGCAGGCTTTCGAAGCGTTGGCGCCAGGTGAAGCCGGTAATCGGTTTTCCCAGCTCCGGTTTGACCTTGCACATGACGATGATCAGCCCGGCATAGATGAGGGCCGAAACCAGGCCCGGCAGGAACCCGGCCAGCAGCAGCTTGCCCACGGATTCCTCGACGATGATGGCGTAGATCACGAGGATCGCCGACGGCGGTATGAGCGATGCCAGGGTGCCCCCGGCCGCGATCACGCCGGACGTGAGCCGCTTGTCGTAGTCGTTCTTCAGCATGTCGGGAATGGCGACGCGGGAGAACACCGCCGCCGTCGCCGTCGAGGCCCCGGAGACGGCGGCGAACCCGGCGGTGGCGAAGACCGTCGATACCGCCAGCCCCCCGGGCACCCAGCCGAACCAGCGCCGCGCCGCCTCGAACAGCCGCGTCGTCAATCCGGCATAGAAGGCGAGAAAACCGATCAGGATGAACAGCGGCAGCACCGACAGGGGGTAGGTCACGGTCTTCGAATGGGGAATGGTCCCGGCGATGGCCGCCGCCACGTTCCAGTTCTTCAGCGCCAGCAGGCCGAGAAAGCCGGTGAGCGCGGCCGCCACGAAAACCCGCACGCCCAGGAACACCATGACGATGAGCAGGCCGACGCCGAGCAGACCGATGGTGAAGTTGCTCAGTTCGGGCATCACCGTTCCCCGCCTTTTTCCGCATCGCTCAGGTGTTCGTGGACGATGTCTTCCTCGGCATGGAGAATCTCGTCTTCCGCCAGTTGCTCCACGTCCTTGAAGACCGGCACGGCGATGGGTGGGCGGTCGGGGTGGGCGATCAGCCGCCAGTAGCCGAGCATCTGAACGCACAGGCGGACCAGCAGGACGCTCAGCGCGATCGGCACGATCAGCTTGGCGGGCCAGGTGGGGATTTCGATATCGATGGTGCTGTCGCCGAAGTTCAGCGCCCGTTCGAAGTGCCGGTAGGAATAGGGAATGAGCACGGCGACGATGAAGATCCCCAACCCGGTTCCGACCGCCTCGGCCAGCCAGTGCAGCCGCCCCGTCAGGTGCGACACAAGCAGCTCCATGCGCACGTGGCCGCCGATCCTTTGCACGAAGGAGATCGAGAGCACGGCGAAACCGACCATCGAGACTTCGACGATGTCGATATAGCCGAAAATGGGCGCGCGGAACGCCGTCCGGAGGATGATCTGCGTCACCCCGAGAAACATCAGCCCGAAGATCAGCACGCCGGCGCAAAGGTTGAAGCCGTTTTCAACCGCGGCAAGCAGGCCATCGGCGCGCGCCAGCCGCCGCCCGAAGAGGTCGTTCATGATTGTCGCCACCCGGATCTTGGAGCGCCCCGGGGCCGGCGTCGGGCCGCCCCCGGGGGCTCATTCAAGAATATTGCGAAGCCATCGGGCCTAGTAGGCCTGGCCCACCGCCTTGAAGATGGTTTCGATGACCCCTCGCGCATCGAACTTGCCCTGGTTGTCCGCGATCCAGGCTTCGATCACCGGCTTGCCGGCCGCGGCGCGGAAGGCGGCGAGCGTCTCGTCCGAGTAGCGCACCTCCGTGAGCTTGCTCTTGAGCATCGGCAGGTTCTTCTTGTCGATGTCGATGTAGGCCTGGATCTGGGTTTTCACGACCTCGTCCTTCACGTCCTCCAGCAGCTTCTTGTACTGCGCGGGCAGGTCGTTATAGGCGTTGATCGAGAACACCAGCGGGCAGTCCGAGGTTCCCGGCGACAGGTTGGCCGTGAACCACTCGGTGACCTCGTGGATCTTGTAGGCCACGTGGCTGTAGGTGAAGGGGAAGGACGCCGCATCCATGGTGCCCTGCTGCACCCCGGTGTAGACCTCGGTGGCGCTGGAGCTGGTGGGGGTCGCGCCCAGCACCTTCATGGCCTGGCCGACACCGCCGCCGGCGCGCACGGTCATGCCCTTCCAGTCCTCGAGCTTGGTCGGCGGCTTGCCCTTGCCGAGGAACTCGTACTGGGGCAGGTAGGACGAGGTGTAGGTCATGGCGTTCCACTGGGCCAATTCCTTGACCACCGCCGGGTGGGCATAGACCGCGTCGCGGATCTTGCGGTTGTTGTTCCAGTCGCTCATGGGCAGGAACGGCATGGTCAGCGACATCAGTGCCGGGTTCTTCTGCGGGTGGTAGAAGTTGCAGAACATTGCGCCCTGGAAGGCGTCGACGGCGATACCGTCGAGGTTCTCCCGGGACTTGGAGAGGGCGCCGCCGTAGTGCAGCGTCATCTGCCACTTGCCGCCGGTCTTCTCCTTGACCAGGGCGGCGAGCTTCTCGACCCCGGCCGTAAAGGCGCGGGGCTTGCCCCAGAGCGAAAAATCCCAGTTGAGATCGGGCCCGTCGACCTCGGCGGCCCGGACCGTTTGGCCGGCCCCGGCGAACACGGCCCCGGCGAACACGGCCGCCACGCCGGCCAGCATGACTTTCTTGAACACAGCTTTCATCGTGAACGTCTCCCTGTCTGGTTTGGTTTGGTTCTTAGTATTTGGAGTGCCGTCGGAAAACGAGCGTCCTCCCCGGCCGGCATTCCTCCATTTCCCCAGCAACCGCGAGAATTCGGTGGACTTTAGCGTCAATCCGAAGTCAGGGGAACCGCGTTCCGAGAGCCAGCAGGCCCGGCTTCCCGCCGGCGGCTCCTCATCCTTCGACAAGCTCAGGATGAGGTTCTTCATTTGCAACAAACAGCTACCTCATGCTGAGCTTCTTCATCCCGAGCTTGTCGAGGGACGAGGGACGAAGGATAAGCCATGAGTCACGGTTTTCGCGGTTTGCTATAAGCTGAACCGCGCCGCAGGGCGCGCAGGCCGAGAGAGGATGCCGGGATGGAGTTCGCGCTGACCGAAGACCAGAAAGCGATCGTCGAGGCCGTGCAAGGTGTCGTCGGCGGCTTCGACGACGACTATTGGCTGAAAAGGGATCGCGACGGCGGGTTCCCCGAGACCTTCTACACGGCCCTGGCCGACGGGGGCTGGCTCGGGATCGCCTTGCCCGAGGCCTACGGCGGCGCCGGCCTGGGCGTGACCGAGGCCGCACTGATGATGATGACGGTCGCCGGATCGGGCGGCGCCATGACCGCGGCGTCCTCGATCCACATGAACGTCTTCGGACCGAAATCCATCGCCGCCCACGGCTCCGACGAACAAAAGCGCCGCTGGCTGCCGGAGATCGTCAAGGGTGCCACCAAGATGTGCTTCGGCGTCACCGAGCCCAACGCCGGGCTGGACACCACGCGGATCACGACCAGGGCCGAGCGGGACGGCGGCCATTACGTGGTGCACGGCCAGAAGATCTGGATCTCGACCGCCCAGGTCGCCGAAAAGATCATGCTCCTGGCGCGCACGGCGCCGCGCGACGACGCCGACCCGACTGCGGGCCTCAGCCTGTTCTTCGCCGATCTCGACCGCGACACGGCGAGCGTTCGCGAAATCGAGAAGATGGGCCGAAAGGCCGTCGATTCGAACGAGATCTATTTCGACGGCATGAGGATTCCGGCCGGGGACCGGATCGGCGAGGAAGGCAAGGGCTTCCGCTACATCCTCGACAGCCTGAACCCGGAGCGCATCCTGATCGCCGCCGAGGCCATCGGGATCGGCCGGGACGCCCTCGGGCGGGCCGCCCGCTACGCCCTGGACCGCGTGGTCTTCCAGCGCCCCATAGGACAGAACCAATCCATACAGCATCCCCTGGCGGTGAACTGGGCCGAGCTGGATGCGGCCTTCCTGATGGCCATGAAGGCGGCCTGGCTCTACGACAGCGGGCGCCCCTGCGGCATCGAGGCCAACGCGGCGAAATACCTCGCGGCCGAGGCCGGCTTCAACGCCTGCAAGCAGGCGGTCATGACCCACGGCGGCATGGGCTATGCGCGCGAGTTCCACGTCGAGCGGCTGATGCGCGAGGTCATGATCCCCTACCTGGCCCCCGTCAGCCAGCAGATGGCCCTCAACTTCCTCGCCGAGCGCGCGCTCGACCTGCCGAAGTCCTATTGAGCGGGGGGGCTGTTGGGGCGACGCCGGCCTCTTCCGAAAGGCAGGCCGGCAATTCCTGGATGGCCGGATCACGTCCACTGCTGTCCGGGCCATGTCACCCTCCGTCACCCAAGGCATTGGAACAGCCGGGAGTTCACCACCGAATGTCATGCCCGGACGTGATCCGGGCATCCAGGAACCGGCGCCAAACCTGAATGGCCGGGTCAAGCCCACTGCTGTCCGGTTAAGCCAGAGACCGCAACGGCGAAGCCTTTGGCACAGAGGGAAAATCACCCCCGCTTGTCGTTCGCGGACTTGATCCGCGAATCCAGGGTTGGTTGGTAAGGACCTGGATTGCCGGATCAAAGGGTTGGTTGGTAAGGACCTGGATTGCCGGATCAAGTCCGGCAATGACAAGAATACGTAAAACCAAAAGCTTACATCCTTTCCGACCGGCCCTCATTGCCCTCTTGTCCCAGGCTTTGGCGCCCGATTCGATTTGACCGGACAGTAGTGGGTCAAGCCCGGCCATGACAAACCGTGGGAAGGGATCGCTGGAATCCCGATTCGCCGCCGTTCTTTTTCGGTCAGGCAATCCAAGACCGCCGACGTTCGATGCCGCCGCTAGAGATCGGCCAGGTTGGCCGCGACGCCCTCTTCGTTCCACTCCAGGCCGAGGCCGGGGCGGTCGGGGATGTGAAACAGGCCGTCCCTGATGTCGTAGGGCGTCTCCAGGATGGGATCGGCCCAATCCTGCCATTCCAGCCAGTGCGCGGTCTCGGTGACCCGCATGACCTGGGCGGCGACCTCGGGATAGAGGTGGGTGGACATGGGGATGCCCGCCGCGCCGGCGATCGCCTCTGCCTTCAGCCAGCCCGTGACGCCGCCGATCCGCATGAAGTCCGGCATCACGAGATCGCAGGCCTTCTTCTGGAGCGCCGTGTAGAGGTCGCGGGGGCCATAGAAGTTCTCGCCGATCTGGATCGGCGTCTTCAGCTCGGCGGCGAGCCGTGCGCAGCCGTCGAGGTTGTCGTAGACGATGGGCTCCTCGATCCAGGCAAGCCCCAGGTCGTCGATCATGTGGCAGCGCCGCAGGGCCTCGTCGAGGTTTAGGCCCTGGTTGAAGTCGACCATCAGCTCCATGTCGGCGCCGACCGCGCCGCGCACCGCCGCTATGGTCGCGAGGTCGTCCTCGGCCCGCTCCCGGCCGAGCCGCAGCTTCAGGCCGGAAAATCCGCCTTCGTCGCGCAGCTGAACAGCCTCCGCCGCGACCGCCTCCGGTTCCTTAAGCCACAGGCCGTTGCTGTTGTAGGCTTTCACGGGTGCGACGGTCCCGCCCAGCAACACGCAGAGCGGCATGCCCGCCGCCTTGGCCAGCGCGTCCCAGGCCGCCATGTCCAGGCCGGAGACGGCGATGGTCGACAGGCCCTGGTAGCCGACGAAGTGGAGGGACTTGCGCGCGGCGTCGTAGAGCTCGACGGGCGCGAGCTTGCGGCCCTCGAGCAGCTCGGCGAGGTCGTTCAACGCGGGGACCAAATACCGCATCGTCTTGACGACATAGGGCTCCAGGTAGCTGCGCCCGACGATGCCTTCCTCGGTGAAGAGGTCGATCAGGATGAGCGGCCAGTCGGTGATGGTGGCGATGCGCGCGACGACGGGCCGTTTCAGCCTGAGGACGACCGGCCGCGCCCTGAGGCCCTTGAAGGTCAAGGATTCGAACCGCATGGGGGGACACCTCTTAACCGTTGACAGCACCAAGGATCACATCGTCGTTCAGCCTACCGCGAAAGATCCTCGCTGTCGCCCCGGGGCCGGAATTCCCGAGCGCGCGTCCGCCGTGGCCGGTCACGGCGCGGATCGGCCGGGCGTCGCCGGAAACGGTCGTTTTGAGCCCTCCGGAAACCGCGATAGTGTGGGGCGTCTCGGGTCGGAGAAACCAAGCATCATGACGCAACACATCGGCATCGTGGCCTGTTCGGCCGAGGGGGCGTCGCTCTGCTACCGCACGATCTGTACGGAGGGCGCGGCGTTGCTCGGCCCGCACGCGCACCCCGAGGTCTCGATGCACACGCCGTCGCTGGCGGACTACGTCGCCTGCCTCGAGCGCGGCGACCTGCGGGGCGTCGGCGCGCTGATGTTGGCGTCCGCGCACAAGCTCGCGGATATCGGCGCCGACTTCCTGATCTGCCCCGACAACACGATCCATCAAGCGTTTCCGCAGGTCGAGCCGCGCTCGCCGCTGCCGTGGCTGCATATCGCCGAGGTGGTCGCGGCCGAGGCGGCCGACCGCGGATATCGGCGACTGGCCCTGACGGGGACACGATGGCTCGTCGACAGCGAGGTCTACCCGGAGAAGCTCGCGGCGCGCGGCCTGGCCTTCCTGCGTCCCGATCCCGCCGAGCGCGACGAAATCGATCGCATCATCATGGAGGAACTGGTCCGCGGCACGTTCAAGCCGGAGGCGGTCGCCACGATCCAGACTATCACCGACCGGCTGAAGCTGGCCGGGTGCGATGCCGTGGTCCTCGGCTGCACGGAGTTGCCGTTGATCATCGACGACACGCACTCTTCGCTGCCGACGCTCGATTCCACGCGCCTGCTCGCCCGGGCGGCCTTGCGCCGGGCGGTACAGGACGCAGATATGCCAGCATAAACAAGCTCCGGAACAAGGCACGACGGCGCCCGACGAGCCCCGGAATGACCGCGTTCAACACAACACGGACTCTGCGGAGGATGTTCAATGGCACGGCCTATCTCGACCGCGCCGCCCCCCGTTTCGCCCCGGCGAAGTTCTTGGCGCCGGCATTCGCGCGCGGACTTTTTATCGAACTTGCTCCCGGATCGAATTGCCCCGGCTGGATTTCTTTGCCGGGTCGGTCGGCGTTGGCTTCTTGCTTTCTGGCTTTCTGCGACGCTTTCGCCTTTGCCCGTTGGCGGGCCTTAGCTTTGGTCATGTCTTCGTCGCCTTTCTAAATTGCATCGTGGAACTTCGATGATCCTCTTCGCCAAAGCGTCAAACCTCTCCGTGAATATCTGTCAGATGGCTTGGCCGTATTGCCGGCACCAGGAATATTCCCGAGAAACCGGAAAGAATCGCTGTCCGGCGACAAGGCCAAGGTAGTGTCCTCGGTCCCCAAGGCAATTCGGTAAGCCTGCATGGAGCGGTGAGAGGCAAAGAACTATGGCGGGCCCTGGCAATGCCCCTTATTGGGTTCATGGACGCCCCCATCGATGCCAGTGCCGAGGCCCTAGGTCGCCAATAGAGCGCAACAGTGACGACCCGACACGGCGCCGATCAACCGGCGAGCATGATCAATGCGGCCCGGCGGTCTCCCGGCTTCAACCTGAGAAACGCCGCGCGGGCTTTCTTGATGTCTTGTTCGGAACCACTCTCGGCGGCCGCCCCGAGGGCGATCGTAGTCGGATGATCCGGACCGCAGATGAAAACCAGAGCCTTGGCCAAGCGCCCCATCGCTGCACGGTCGATCTTTGCCTCTTCCATTCAGGAGTCCCCCAAGCATCGGCCTGTTTCGCCGCGTCGGCTTGTATTAGGCGTGGTGGCACCAGCAGAACAGCTCAACTCGCCCGACACAGTGTGCCTGGCCGTCACGGGTGCCGCCGGCAAGAAGACTCTAGCCCGGATATCGTAGCATCGTCCAGTGGATGCGTCGCCGGTAAATGGCCGCTCGGGATCGACCTTTCTCCGTACAAGCTCCACCGAATTCACGTCCGGAGTCTGGGGCAAAGCCGAAGCAATCCTCGTGAGAGCCGGTTAGCGTCAGGGGAGCGTTGTGAGGGCGCCGGAGGGTGAATCGGCGTTTCAGAGGGCGATGATGCACGGCTGTCCCGCGCGCCCGACGCACCGCTCACCCGCCGCCCGGCGAAATTGACATGCATCAAGGTGGGGCGCGATACTCGGCCCTAGCATCCTGGTACGGGAAGCCTGCCGTATCAGGTTCTTGACGAGGTGTGCTGGGCGTTCGGCGATCGCGCCCGAGCGAGGGAAGATGCGCAACGACCCGCGGGGCGGCCAGGGTGGACGCGGCGGCCAGGGTGGACACGACGAAGGCGAGGTCCGGGCCCCGGCCCGTGGCGAGGTCTACTATTCCGAGGACCCGCGCGACGTCGGCTGGGTGCGCGAGAACATCCCCTGCCAGACCGCCTGTCCGGCCGGCACCAACATCCCGGGCTACATCCGGGCGATCATCGAAAAGCACTACGGCGGCTCCTACGAGATCAACCGCGAGGCCAACGTGCTGCCGGGCATCCTGGGGCGGATCTGCTCGCGGCCCTGCGAGGACGTCTGCCGCCACGGCTGGCCGGGCAACGGCGAGCC